>CBFGVX010000060.1:0-19650 GCA_965652425.1 uncultured bacterium
CTGGTGATGCTCGTGACCCGATGCTTGCGCATTCGGGTTCTGATCCCGGGTGCTTAGTGCTACATTGAGCGTATGTATACGCGGCCGCTGGCGTACTTCCTGACTTGGCACACCTACGGGACATGGCTCCATGGGCACCGGGACGGGTCGGTCGACAAGCATCACGACCAGTACGGATCGGACCGAGTACGGCCGAAGCCGATGCGCGAAGCGCGTGCACGAGAGCGAATGAAGAGTGAGCCGGTGATCTTCTCGAAGCGTGCCAGATCGATTGTGGAGGCGGTCATCCGTGAACACTGCGCATTGAAGAACTGGCACCTGCACGCGCTTGCGGTGCGAACAAACCATGTGCATGTGGTGGTTGGGGCGGGTGAAGTCGAGCCGGAACCGATCGTGAAACAACTCAAGCAGTGGGGGACTCGCCGACTGCGTGAGGGCGGGCTTGTGGCGAGCGAGCAGCCGGTCTGGGCGAAGCACGCCAGCACAAAGCGGCTGTTTGACGAACGGAGTTTGCACCAGGCCGTCCGCTACACGCTGGAGGAGCAGGAGCGGGTGAGGGTGTAGGGGTCAGGGAGAGGGTGCGGTCGGCGCATCGGGTTCGAGGTCTTCGAGGTCGCGGAAGCGGATGCCGCCGTGCATGTCGTCGCCGGTGTCGTCGTGCGTGTTGCCGATGCGGTCCATCGTGACGCGCAGGGTGTAGCCGCCGACGAAGGAGCCGTCGGCGGCGATGAACATCCAGTCGTTGACGGTGCCGGGATCGATCGTGAGCTCTTCGCCGGGCTGGAAGCGGATAGCGCGCTCGTCCTCGTCGGTCGGCACGGTGCAGAGCAACTGGTTGTTGTCGCCGATCGCGTTGAGGTCGAGCCAGAGGTGATCGACGAAGCCGTTCTCGGTGGTGTAGGCGTGGCGGACCTGGAAACTGCCCCAGCCGGGCTCGGGCGAAGCGAAGGCGCGGAGGAACGCGGTGAAGGTCGTGCGACCCTGGGTTTCCGCAGCGGCCATGACGGGATCGGTCACCGTCCTGGTGGCGTTGGGGTTCTGGCGATCTTCGCACCCGGCGAGGACGAAGGGAGCGATGAGGAGCGTTGCCCCGAAGCAGAGCGAGACGGACGAAGCGCAGATGCGGCGAATGAGATGGGGCATGGCTCTCGAACCTTCCGGCGGGCGGGATACACCACATAGTAGAACAGGTTTTCCCGATCGGTCGCCGATGCCCGCGTTGATGGTGCGAGTGTATTCTGAGGCCATGCACAAACCAGTCGCTCGCCATTTAATCCCGGAGGACGCCGCGGCGTATGCCCGCCTGCGGACGGCGATGCTCGTCGATACGCCGCATGCGTTCGCCTCGTCGCCAGGGGAAGCGAAGGGAGAGAAGCCCGAAGATGTAGCGAGTTATCTCGCGACGCCGTATCAGGCGATCGCGGTCGTGGACCACCCTGAACGAGCCGGTGAACTGGCGGCGGCGGCAGGCCTCATGCGCATGACCCACCGGAAGATGCGCCATCGCGCGAACATCTGGGGCGTGTACTGCGTGCCCGAGCTGAGAGGCCGCGGGCTAGGCAGGGCGGTCATGACGAAGGTCATCGAAATCGCTCGGACATGGGAGGGCGTGGAAGCCCTCGGCCTTTCGGTGTCCGCGCGTTCAGCGGGGGCGATCGCGCTGTACAAGTCGCTCGGTTTCATTCAATGGGGATTGGAGCCGGATGCGATGCGGATCGACGGGGAATCGTTCGACGAGGTGTTCATGTCGTTGCGACTCGGGCCATGAAAAAACCCCGCCTCAGTGATGGACTGAGGCGGGGCTGGTCGGTGTGATCCGAACGGATCGTTGCGTCAGTCGCAGCTAACGCCGAAGTTGGTAAGGACGAGGTTCAGGTCGTCGAGGTTGACCTGGCCGTTGCCGTCGACATCGCCGTTGGTTCCTGCGGCGACCGAGCTTCCGAAGTTGGTGAGCACGATGTTCAGGTCGTCGAGGTTGACGCTCTGGTTGCCATCGGCGTCACCGGGGCACTCTTCGACGGGCTCGCACACGGGCGGCGCGGGGTTGGTGCGGGTGAAGCGACCGGTGGAGGAGCTGTAGCTGACGGCCGCGAACTGCTCGCCGGGGAAGTCGTTGAAGTTCACGAAGCGGGGCTCGCCGAGGTCCGCCGTGCAGGCGAACTGCAGGTGCTGGTTGGAGACGAAGTCGTGGTTCTGGCCGTTGATGAAGACCTGGATCTTCAGCGGCGAGGAGCCGTTCCAGGTGGGCAGGTCGGCGACGGGGATGCCGATCTCGATGCCGGTGGTGACGGTGGCGGGGTTCGAGTCGGGGGCACCGAACTGGTCTTCGGCCCCGGAGACGCCGCCGGTGTTGGAGTTGTTGATGTCGATGAGCGCGGCCTCTCCGGGGTTGTCGCCGCCGGAGAAGAAGCCGAGACCGCCGGTGAGTGCGGATCCGAGGAAGCGACCGACGCCTTCATCGGAAGCTCCCTGCACGCCGCGAAGGCGAGCGTAACTGCCGAAGATCTCGGCGGTGTTGGTTCCGGCGTCGTAGTTGCCGGCGGTGAAGGTGTAGTAGTACTCGGCGTTGAAGCCATCGTCGAAGGTGAGGCCGGGGATGGTTTCGATGATCGTGCCCTTATCGTCGGTGACGAAGATCGGGCCGCCCATGCGGTTGAGCGCGGAGTTGTCGGCGGGGGGGTTGCCGTCGTAGTTGGGGTCGTCCGGGGGAAGGTCGCTGAAGATCAGCGTGTTCTGGCCGTTGCCGGTGTTGGTGTCGATGAAGACCTCGAGCTTGTTGAAGTTGGGCTGAAGGTTGCCACCGATCATGAGGTAGATGGTGTCTTCACCGGTGAAGATGTCGAAGTCGCGACGCATGTAGAGGTTGTTCAGCTCCGAGCCGTTCGCGTTGGCGGTGCCGGAGTCGGTGTTGTTGCCGAAGCCCGAGCGCGAGGTGAGGTCGGTGGTGATCGGATTGACGAAGGCCTTGCCGCCGCCGATGCCGCTGCCGCCCGTGCCCTGCCCGTCGGTCAGGAGGAACAGACCCGAGACGAAGTGCTCGACGGGGTCGTTTCCGCCGGTGTAGTTGAGCATGAAGTCGGGGGAGAAGCCGGCGTCGAAGGTGAGCCCGGCCATGTTGTTGTTGATGTTGTTGAATTCGATCGCGGCGTTGTCGTTGCGAAGGACATTCTGGCCGGTCGAGGCGTTCACATCGAAGAAGATGTTGAGCTTGTTGAAGTTGGTTTCGAGGTTGCCGGTCACGACGCCGAACAGCGTGGGCTTGTTGTTGTTCGCGGTGTCGAGGCCCACGGCGAGCCAGAGTCCATTGATCTCGGATCCGTTGGCCAGGTCCGGGTCGCCCAGCGTGGCATCGCCGAACTGCGTCGGGGTGCCGGTGTCATCGGCGTTGTTGGCGTAGACGAGGGTGTAGGCCGACGCATCGACGGTGCCATCGATGTTGATGCTCACCGGGTTGAGCGAGGCGGGGATGTTGAAGCTGACGAACTGGTCGCCGGGGATGAGGTTGAAGTCGACCGAGCCGGGGCCGCCGAGGTTTTCCTGTGTGGTCGGCACGCCGCCGATGATCTGGTTGGAGATGAAGTCGAAGTTCGAGCCGTTGACGAAGCCGCCGACGCGGATCGGGTTACCCGATCCGATGGCGTAGCCGAGACCGGGCAGACCGATCTTGAATTCGACACCGGTCAGAACTTCGGCGGGCTCGGAAACGAAGTCGTCAGGATCGACCACCGCGGTGGCAACGCCGCCGATGTTGGACTGATCGCTCGTGGCTTCGGCCGCACCGCCGTTGGGCGGAGCGGAACCGATGCCGTTGTTCGCGTTGGAAAGGACGGTGATGTTGCCGGGGGCCTTGTTGCCCGCAGCGCCGAAGAAGCCGAACAGCCCATTCCCCGTCGCGGGGAGCAGCTGCATGTTCAGGTAATGCTGAGTGTCATCGCCGCCGTAATTCATGTAGTAGTCGGGGGCGAATCCGGAGTCGAAGGTCAGCCCGGTCATGTTCCCGAGGATGTTGAAGTCCGTGCCGGAGGTGTTCGGCACGAGCTGGTTCTGACCGGAACCGGCAACGGTGTCGAAGAAGAGGTTGAGCTTGTCGAAGTTGTTGCGGTTGTTGCCGGCGACAAACAGGTACAGGCGCGTCCCGTCGTGGTACCCGTACACCGCATCGATTTCCGAACCGTTGGCCGAGTTGTCGGCCGGGTTGGTGTTGCTCAGGAAGGTCGAAGCGAGGGTGTTGACGAACAGGGGTGAGCCGTAAGAGGAGTCGAGCGTGCCGTCGACGACGGGGGCGCTGCTGGTCGAAGAGGGGATGGTCACGAACTGGTTGCCCGGCACCGCCGTGAGATCGACATCGGGCGTGTCGCCGAGGTTGTCGGACATCGGGGGCAGCCCGCCGATGATCTGGTTGGAGATGAAGCTGCCGCCGCTGTTGGAGAGCCAGCCGGCGAGACGGATGGGGCTGGTCCCGTCCCAGTCGAGCTCGTCGAGGTCGATCGCCAGCTCGAAGCCGGTGGTGACCGTCGCGGGGTCGGTATCGGGAGCGGGGAAATCGAAGGTGCCCGCACCGAACGGACCGACGCCACCAACATTGGACTGGTCGGAGCTGATGGAGATGTCCACCGGGTCTCCGTTGACAATGTCGATGACGCTGACGCCCTGTACGGCAACCGGGGTTGTTCCGTAGTTGTCCGAGGACTGACGAACGCCGTCAACCACCGGCGAGGCGATGACGGTGCCCGCGGCGGCCACGAGGCCCGCGAGCGAGACGGTGGCGATGGACTTTGAATTCAGCATGGCGCTCTACTCTCCGTTGATGATGGCGTGGGCGGGCATGCCGCCTCTCTTCAGAATCGCCGCGATCCCGGCCTGGGATGAACAGGATTTCCCGGGCCGAGGATGCTGCATGTAAAAAACCGGCCGCGCCAGTTGGACGCGACCGGTCGAACAGATGATGTGCTCAGGCGCGACGACGACGGATCGCCGCGAGACCGGCCAGGCCGACCAGACCGATCGTGCCGGGGGTCGGGATGGTGACATATTGGAGGCCTTCGAACTGGTTGAAGTCGATGCCTCCGACATTGCCGGTGAAGTTGCCTGCACCGTCGCCGCCGAGGTTGCCGGTACCTTCGGGCAGACCGCCGATGACCTGGTTGGACATGAAATCGTTGTTGCTCCCGTTGATCCAACCGGCGATGTTGATGGGGGTCACGCCGTCCCAGCCGAGGGCGGCCAGGTCGATCGAGAACTCAAGCCCGGTGACCACGGAGGCGGGATCGGAGGTGAAGGGTTCGCCGAGGTTGGCAACGCCCGCGATGTTGGAGTTGTTGTTGAAGAACGAGGCGTTCGCGCCGCCGAGGTTGACATCGAGCGGTCCCGCGACCGGGCCGCCGCCGAGGAAGCCGCCGGTGCCATCGGTCAGGGAGCCGTCGACATACCACTCCACGCCGCCGGAGCCGCCGAAACCGGAGGTGAAGCTGAGCACGGCGTTCGCCTCGAATCCAGAGTCGAAGGTGAGCCCGGACAGGTTGCCGAGGTTGGCCAGGCCCGAGAGGGTGTTCTGACCGCCGGCCATGAAGTCCAGAACGATGTTGAGCTTGTTGAAACCGTGCAGGTTGCCGGCGAAGCCGAGGTTCAGGGTACCGCCGGAGATGCTGCCGTACAGGGCGTTCAGCTCGGATCCGTTGGCGTCGAGCGCATCAGGATTGTCGTTGTTGCCGAACCCGGTGCCGATATTCTGGACCCAGAGGGGCGCGCCGTACTTGGAAGCGAAGTCGCTGCCCGTGAGACCGCCCGCAAGGGCTGAGCCGGCACAGGCGAGGATGACGCTCGTGCAAACGATGTTTTTCATGTCTCTCATCTCCATTGTTTGTGAGGCCCTTCCGGATTGGACCTCGCACAGGTTGTGTGGCGTCTCTTGAAACCCGTCCACGCGCCACAGCGTGGGGGGCAGCCGCGTCGAGCGGCGGTGTGGGGGCAGGTAAAACGGTTTACCGGCCTATACTTCCTTAAGCCGCAGGAATCCTCATTCCCACGACTTCAATCATTACTTCAATCCGGCTCGGATCAACCAAGCCCACCAAGGCCCAGCTCAAGAGAGAGGGACCAAGACCGAGTAAAATGTTTTACTCGGACTTCACAAGCATACTTGGGACACGCCGCCGGGCAAGAACAATCCGGCGAAATCACCATCGGATTTGCCTATCACGCGCTTCGGAATACCCTGAATTGGGTCCGATAATCTCCCGCGCGGACCCGATATCGCTTCGACCTGTCGCCCATCAGCTTACCCGTGGCCGGGGGGAGTCTGGCGCCGACGCTTCTTCTCGGCGTGTTCTCTCTTCTCACGCAGGCGACGCTCGATCGCTCCACGCCCCGGCTTGGTCCGGATCCGGGGCTTGGGCTTGACCAGCGCTTTGATGACCAGTTCGCTGAGTTTGCGCAGGCACGCATCCTTGTTTCGCTTCTGCGACCTTTCGTCCTGAGAGGCGATGAGCAGCTCGTCGTCCCCAACCACATGGCTTGTAGCGAACTTGATGAGCCGGCGACGGGCCGCGCTGTCCAAAGGGATCGCATCGATCCGGATACGCAGCTCGACCCGCGTCGAACGCTTGTTGACATTCTGCCCGCCCGGCCCGGATGATCGGGTCGCGGCGAAAGTCAGATCGGATTCGTGCACGAACACGCCGGGTCCGAGCCGGATTCTGCCCGGCGCGTATTGGTCACGCCCGGGCTTCGGTGGTTCGTTCGCGGGAGGTTGCATGACTCGCGTAGAGTACGCGATCAGCGGCACGACCCGGTCAGATCGTCGCCGGGCGAGATGAAATCAACTCGGAGAATGCAGAGTGAAAAGGATGTCGAAGTGGAGCATGCTGCTGGTCGTCGGTGCCACCCTGGCGCAGAGCGCATCGGGACAAAGCGATGAAAGCCAGAGCGGTTCGCCCTCGCTGAATATCGATCGTTCGGCGGTCTGGTCGACCCGCGCGACGGTTTCGGGGTGGTATCCCTCGCTCAACGGCGATCAGTCGCTGGGAGGAGCCCCGAAGTTCGATATCGATCTGATCGATCAGGCGGACAACCGGGTTTCGCCGCGGCTTGAGCTGACCTTCCGGCGCGATCGCTGGTCGGTGATCGCCAGCGGCTTCCTGTTCGGGATTGACCAGAGCGCGACGGTGGACGGCGGGTCGTTCTCGGCCGGCGCGACCACGCTGAACCAGGGCGACCGCGTGAATTACGACATCAGCTACGGCAGCGCGGACCTCCTGATCGGTTACCGGTTGCCGAGCGTGCCGATCAGCAACGGTGACGGGATCGGCGTCGCGGGCGATCCGTTCTCGGTTGGCGACGACGATGTGGCGCTGTTTTTCGATGTCCTCGCCGGGGCCCGGCTGTGGCATCTGGATTACCAGATGGAACAGATCGGAGGCCCCGAACTGATCGATGAGCGTTCGACCTGGGTTGATCCCGTGGTGGGGGCTCGGATGCTGCTGGATTTGCCGCGAGGGTTCGGGATGGAACTGCGCGGCGATGTCGGCGGGTTCGGCGTCGGCTCGGAGTTCGCGTGGAATGTCGAGGTGGCATTCCGAGGACAGGTCTCGGACCACATCGGGGTTGAGATCGGCTTCCGCCACCTCCAGACCGACTACGAGACCGGGAGCGGCGCGGACGAACTGGACTGGGAGATGGCGCTCGCCGGTCTCTACGGATCGGTTGTCATCACCTTCTGAAACGGGCAGCGCATGATCCGCATCATCAGCGGCGAATACCGCCACCGACAATTGAAGACCCCCAAAGACGCCTCGGTGACGCGCCCGCTGACCGATCGTGTGCGCACGGCGGTGTTCAACATGCTGCGCGGGCATATCGAGGGCGAGGTGTTCCTCGACGCGTTCGCGGGCGTGGGCAGCTTCGGGCTCGAGGCGGCGAGCCGGGGCGCGGGCGAGGTGGTCATGATCGAGCGGGATCGCCAGATCGCCGAGATTCTTCAGGCCAATGTGGACACGCTCGGCGCGGGCGAGGTCTGCCGCGTGATCCGTGGCGATGCACTGGGCGCGGCGATCATCGCGCGATGCCCAAGGCCGATCCACATCGTGTTCTTCGACCCGCCCTACCCGATGATCCTGGACCCGGCGCAGCGGCAGCTGGTCTTCGGCCAGTTCGCCCGGATGGTTCAGCTGCTCGACGACACCGGCTTTGCCATCATCCGCACGCCGTGGCCGGTCATCGACCGGATGATCGACGGCCAGCGCACACGGGGCGGTCCGGTGCAGCCCGAGCCGGTCGAGCCCCCGCACAAAGGGCGATATCCGGAAGAGGTGTCCTACACGATCGACGACTTCGATGACCCCGCGGAGGCCGCGGAACTGGCACGCCTGCACGAGAGCATGGCCGAAGAAGAGGAGGCCGAGCCCGCGCAGGATATTGGCGAGCGGGTGCTGATGGATCTCACGATCGAGGGCGCTGAAGGGCCAGAAACGCATGTGTACGGCTCGATGGCCGTGCACTGGTACATGAAGCGCAGCGACTGAGTGTTCCTCTGTGACACGGGTACTGAGTCAGGGCTCGCTGCGCTGGGCGGGGTCCGGCCCCCCCTGCGGAGTCGCTGGGGCGATGTTGGGCGTGACCGGCCCCGGATTCACTGGGGGATTCAGCTTCCGCCAGGCCAGCACCATAAAGATAGATAGAAACACCAGCACCCAGAGCGCGATCAGGATGATCCCGACGGGAACCCGTCGCTTGGTCGGGTCGGGGAGTTTCACATTCTCCGCCTGCTTGCGCGCCGAGCGGGAGTTCGAGAGGGAGTCGTCGTTCATGGTTGCTGATCCTAGCGCGCCAGTACACTTGGCGGATGGCCACCGGCGGATCACAACCGGGCAATGAGCGGGCGAGAGCCGCGGCGGAACTCGGTGCGGAGCGGATCGTCCGGACCCTGCGCGAGCGGGGCCACATCGCGTACCTGGCCGGGGGATGCGTGCGGGACCTGCTGCTGGGCCTGCGACCCGCCGATTACGATGTCGCGACCGATGCCACGCCCGACGAGGTGCTCGGTCTCTTTGAAGATGCCCACGCCGTGGGAAAGGCCTTCGGGGTGGTCCTGGTCCGATTCGGTCGGGGGCTGCTCGGTGAGATCGGAGGTCATCCATCGCCCTCGGTCAGCGTCGAAGTCGCCACCTTTCGGCGTGAAGGGGTCTATTCGGACAGCCGGAGGCCCGACCATGTGGAGTTCTGCGGCCCGGATGAGGACGCACGACGGCGCGACTTCACGATCAACGCTCTGTTCCTCGATCCACTGGCGGACGGCCCCGTCGAGGACAGGATCATCGACACCGTGGGCGGGTTGGATGACCTGCGCCGGGGGGTGATCCGTGCCGTGGGAGATCCGATCAGCCGCCTCCGTGAGGATCACCTGCGAGCCCTGAGAGCGGTTCGTTTTGCCTCGCGCCTGGGCTTTGCCATCGATGATGCCACCGCCAGGGCCATTACCGAGCAGGCGGCCCACCTCCGGGGCGTCTCCGAGGAACGGATCGGTGATGAAATCAGGCGGATGCTGGGGGATCGGCTCCCTATACCCAGTCAAAAGAGGGCCATCGGTCTGCTGGAGGATCTTGGGCTGGCCAATGCAGTTCTCGGTCAGCGAGGCCGGATCGAGTGGACTGTAGAACTCGGTCCAGCGCTGCGGCATCTGGCTTCGAACCCGCATTTCGGGGTCGTGCTCGCGTGCTGGGTCCACGATCGTGAAGGCCTGACCGACATTCCTGCCCCTGAAGCGTCGAAGCATCTCCAGAGTCACGCGAAGCGGATTCGGCGAGCGCTGAAGCTGAGCAACGATGAATACACAGTGTTGTGTGGGGTATCTCAGGGTCTGGCGGTTCTGGAGTCGGAGTGGGCTTCGGCCTCGATCTCCCGGCGGAAGCGCCACGCGGCGACAGAATGGTTCGAGGGCTCGCTCACGCTCATCGCCGGACGAAAACCGACAATACACAAGGAAATCGGGGCCGATGTGCAGCGGCTTCGGAATGATGGCATCGGGCTCTGCCCTCAGCCGTGGGTGACCGGTCAGGACCTGATCGAAGCGGGGCTTGTGCCTGGGCCTGAGTTCAAGGTGCGTTTGGACCGTGCGTACGACGCGCAGCTCGATGGCCGCGCCAGAACGAGGACGGAAGCGTTGGCGGTGGGCTTGAGCGCGATCGGGGATGGCTAGGAATTGTGGGAATTTGTTTGGGAATGGACGCGTTCTGTGATAGAGTGAAAGCGTCAGAACGGCTGAATTCGGCGACAAGTCTTCGGCCGTACGGCGGATTTCCGCATCGGAACGGGCTGTTGGCTCGTATACAATTCTGCAGCGGCTGTCGTTGGGCAAACGGCAGGCGATGATTGACAAACAGTCCATTCGTCCTGCGACGATTCCTCCAAAGTCTGGAAGAAACCATGCTCAGAAAAGCATTTCTGCTCGCGCTTCTCGGTTCGCTGATGGTCGTTTCGGCCCCCGCGCCGTTCGCTGTTCCGGCCGCTACGGCGATTTCTTTTACAGCCCAGGACGCGGAGGATGGTGACACAGAGGACATGGTGATCTTCACGAACGGTCGGATCGTTCGCGGCGATATCCTCGAAGAGACGGACTCCACGATCATCATGAATGTCCGGATCGGCTCCATGCCGGAGGTCCGGACGGTCTACGAGAAGTCGCAGATCCTCGAGATCAACCGCGATGTGCCTCGAGAGTCGGCCGGCGGTGGCAGCGGTAACGAAGAGGCCGAGGGCAACAACACCGATGTCATCCCCGAGAAGAACACCCGCGGCGAGGACATCAACGATGACACGACCCTGTTCTATGTCGCCGACCTCAAGGGAATTTTCGAGCAGGATCTGACTGAGACGCCGTTGCGATCTCTTTTTCAAGACATCGATCGCACCTTCGATGACCTTGTTCCGGTTCCCAGCGGATCGGGCGGCACCGCCTACCGCGTCGACGAGACGACTCGCGACAAGCATGTGGTGATCCTGAAACTGGATGCGTCGACCCGCTCGCAGGGTTTCGATGGTCTGTTCGCCGCCGAGCGCGTGACCCCGGTCTTCAAGGATGAGCTTCAGAAGGGTCGCCGGATCGTGTTCTGGGTCAAGAACGCCGCGGGCGGCGCGGCGTTCGTGCCGTGGCTGAGTTCGGAGATGTATGTCACCTCGGACTCTGTCATGGGTCTGGCTGGTGACCTCGATGACTTCGACATCGGCGACGAGATGGTGAACATGAAGCAGATCTCGCTTCGCATGGGCCACGCCGAGGGTATGGTCGTGTACGGCGGATATGACCGGCTTGGTGTCGCCATCATTCAGGCGATGGCCCGCAGCCGGTACTGGTTTGCGGTGCGTCTGACCGGTGTGGAACCGGAGTACTACATCAGCACCCAGCAGCCCGGCCCCGAAATCATGGACAACCCCCAGTGGATCCTGCTTTCGGACAATGGTCAGGGAGAGTACGAGGACGATCCCGATGCCCAGCTGTACGGCAACGACACCCTCGTCCTGCGCGACGATCTGCTCCTGAAGCTCGGTATCGCCGATGGCGTCGCCGATTCGATCGAAGACATCGCGATGAGCATGCGGGTCTTCCGGAACTACGCCGTGCTGGAGAACACCAACTCCAAGCGGATTCTGGAGGGCTGGTCCGGGGATGTTCGTCGTGCAATGACGAATTTCCAGCGGATCTTCCAGGAGGCCAACAACATGCAGGTGGGCGGCGGTCGCGACGCGATCATCGCCGCTCTGGGTCGCCAGCAGCGACTGCTGCTCCAGGCACGGGGGATCCTCAACCGCTACGCCGAAGTGATGGATATCGACGGCAACATCCGCGCCGAGATCGATGTCATGATCGAGCAGATCAAGGCCAGAATGCGCAACCTGCGCAATAACGGCGGTGGCGGCGGCGCAGGCGGCGGCGGGGGCATCGGCGGCTGAGTCCCCACGCCCGATCGAGTTCACGCAGTACACAAGACAATCGTTCGCACCAGAGATCGCGAGGAACGCAAGACATGAACAGATTGACCCAATGGATCAGAAGCAGCGCAGCGCTCTTTGCTATCGCGGCACTCACCGTCCTGATGACCGCCAACGCGATCTTCGCACTGGACAAAGTCACGCTGAAGAACGGTGAGGTGTACGAGGGCACCATCCTTCGTGAGACCGATGCCGCGGTGTGGATGAAGCGGAAGGTCGGCACCGTCGAATTCGAGGCGTTCGTCCTCAAGGAAGAAATCGCCTCGATCGAGCGCGATGTCGAGACACCTCGCGACGCGACCAAACCGCGCACACCGAGCGAGGACCGCAAGAAGCTGCGCGAAGCCATCGCTTCAGGGGCCACCAAGGTGGCGTTCATCTCGCTGGGCGATAAAGAAGCCAACAAGGACATGGTCGGGACCTATATCTACGCGAACGCCCTCCGGGAATCCGTGGATGCGCTGCTCAAACTTCCTGAAGAGGAGCAGCCCGATATCGTGGTCCTGATCGTGGACTCCGGTGGCGGCTACACCGCCGAGACTCGCCCGCTGTCCGATGCCATCCACGAAGAAATGAAGAAGCATTTCCGCGTGGTCGTCTGGGTGGAATCGGCGATTTCCGCGGCGTCGTTCATCAGCTTCAACGCCGAAGAAATCTACATGCGTCCCGAGGGCCACATCGGCGGCACGGTGCAGTATGTGATGGGCCAGGGCGGCGCACAGGCGTCAGAAGGTCGCGATCTGCTGCTGGTCCTCGAACTGGGCGAGCTGATCTCCAAGCGTGGCCGGCGTGATCCTCTGATCATGCGTGCGATGCAGACCACGAACCTTCTCACCGCTGATGTGAACGAGCGCACCGGTGAGGTCAAGTTCTACGACGGCGAAGGCGGCAAGCATGTCGTCAATCCCGAAGGCGAGAACCTGACGCTCAACGCGATCGACGCTCTTTTCTACGGTGTCAGCAAGGGCACCGCCGCGACCAAGGACGAACTCGCCAAGCTCATGGGTCTCAGCGAATGGGTTGAAGTCGGGCATGTGGCCGACGAGATTCAGCGGCGCTTCCGCGACAATGTGAAGACTGCCGAGGTTCGTACCAACGAGATCCTGGCGAAGTACAACATCGCGGTCGCGAACGCCGCGAACGCTCGCGGCTCGGATCGCCAGCGAGAGATCGGTATCGCCCGCCGTCACCTGCGCGAACTCCGCTCGGTGATCAACCGTGCCGCGTCCTTCAAGCAGTACAACGGCATCACCGACGAATGGTTCCGCCAGCAGGAGCAGTTCCTGCGCGATCTGGCGCGGTGATTCGTTTTCGATCCGACTGACTTTCACAGACCCGGCGCGAACCGCCGGGTTTTTCATGCCCGGAGTGCCCGTGTCCCTCGTTCGATGTCTACTGATGGTTTTGGGTTCCTGCGCGCTGCTGGTGTCCGCGATCGGATGCAGTGAGCAGGGGGGCAAGCCGTCGGTGCAGACCAGGGAGCCCGTCCGCCTGCTCGTTGTCGAACTCCACGGCTACATAGGGTGCGGTGTGGACACGGACCTGATCGCGCAGCCCATCGCCGAAGAGATCGCCCGTGTGCACGAGCCGATCGACGCCGTGGTGTTCTCGATCGATTCCGGTGGGGGCATGCTCAACCGGGTCGGGCCGCTCTCGGATCTGATCCATGAACGGGTCGGTCCGCGCTGGCGGACCCTGGCGTGGATCGAGCGAGCCGAGTCGGCCGCCGCTCTCGTGGCTTTGAGCGTGCCGGAGCTCTGGATGCCAAGCGATGCGCTCATCGGCGGAGCGGTGGGGGTGCAGGGGGACGAGGCGAGCGGGCGATGGGTGGCGCTACCGGGGCAGACGCAGGAAGCGATCCGGTATGTCGCCGCGGCGAGCGCTGCGCGGGGCGGTCATGACCGCGAACTCGCCCTCAGCATGACCATCGGGGACGGGGATGCCGCCGAAGCACGGGTGCTTACTGGAGATCGGGCGGCGGAGCTGGGGCTGGCGCGGAACGCCGCGTCGCTGGAAGCGGCCCTTGATCGCGTGTTCGGTGAGGGCGGCTGGCGGATCGAAGCGGAGCCGTCGCAGGCGATCTCTTCGCGCATCGCCGAAGCGGAGCGGCTTCGCGAGAATGCGATCGAGCTGCAGACCCGGTTCGGCCTCGCCATGCAACGGGCCGAAGCGGGAGATCCCTACGCGGTCTCGGTCGCCGACGGGTATTTCGAGGAGCTGCTGGATTTGACCGTACGGGAAGACGAACCCGCTCGGCGTGTGATCGCGTTCCTGGGTCTGTTCGACTGGGTGGATTCGGCACTGAACCGGATGGAAGCGATCCCCGGCGAGGGCGGCGAGTGAGGCGTATGATGAAACCGGAGCACGGCCGCTCATAGAAGCTGATTTCACGAATCACCGCCCGGATGCGATCGACATTTATGGAGACACCTCAGACATGGCCAGAAGAGAAAAGCGATCCCCCGGCGCAGCGATGGGCAACGGCCTGATCCAGACCGACTTCGTTCCCGCTGAGATCGACGGCACCTCGTGGGCCGCGCTGGAGCCGCTGTACAGCGACCTGCTCGAGCGTCCGGTGACCTCGGCGCAGGAACTGGAGCGCTGGCTGCTCGATCGGAGCGAACTGGATGCCGCGGCGAGCGAGTCCCGCGCCAACCTGTACATCCGCATGACCTGCCACACCGATGACAAGGACGCTGCGGAAGCGTGGTCGGCGTACCTCGATGAGGTTCCGCCGAAGCTGAAGCCCGTCGGCTTCAAGCTCGACACGCGCCAGACCGAACTGTTCGAGAAGATCGACATGGACGAAGCCCGCTACGGCCTTCTGCGCAAGAAGACGCAGCGCGAGGTCGAGCTGTTCAACGAGAAGAATGTTCCCATCGAGACGGAACTGGCCAAGCTCGATCAGAAGTACGACGAGATCTGTGGCAAGATGACCGTCGATTTCAAAGGCGAAGAACGCACCATCCCGCAGATGGGCAAGTTCCTGCAGGACAACGATCGCGCTGTGCGCGAAGCGGCGTGGCGTGGCGTGGCCGATCGGCGGCTGGCCGATCGCGATGCCATCGAGGGCATCTTCGATCAGATGATCGAGAAGCGTCAGCAGCTCGCCACCAACGCCGGTTTCGACAACTACCGCGATTACCAGCACGAGCGCTACCTGCGCTTCGACTACACCCCGGATGACTGCCGGAAGTTCCACGACGCCGTCGAGCAGCATGTCGTGCCCTTCGCGCGCAAGCTCGATGCCCGCCGGAAGAAGAACCTCGGCGTCGACACACTGCGCCCGTGGGATCTCGCCGTGGACGAGAAGGGGCGCGAGCCGCTTCGCCCGTTCGACACGGGCCAGGAGATGATCGAGAAGACCCGGCGCGTCTTCGACCGCCTCGATCCGCAGCTCGGCGAGCTGTTCGATTCGATGGGCGAGAACATGGGGCCGAACTTCGACCTCGACTCGCGCAAGGGCAAGGCGTTCGGCGGCTACCAGTACATGCGCGATCGCTCGCGTCAGCCGTTCATCTTCATGAATGCCGCGGGCCTGCACCGCGATGTCGAGACGATGGTGCACGAGGCAGGCCACGCGTTCCACAGTTTCCTGTGCGCGAGCGAGCCGCTGATCGGCTACCGCGACTACCCGACCGAGTTCGCCGAAGTCGCCTCGATGACCATGGAACTCATGACCATGCCGTACTGGGACGAGTACTACCAGACCGAAGAGTCGGCCAACCGTGCTCGACGCGCGCAGATGGAGGGCTCGGTCGCGCTTCTGACCTGGATCGCGACCATCGACGCGTTCCAGCACTGGATCTACACGAACAAGGGCCACTCGCGCGAGGATCGGAAGCAGGCCTGGCTGAAGATCAGCCGCCGCTTCGGCCACGATGTGTCGTGGGAAGGTCTTGAAGACGCCGAGGCGTGGACCTGGCAGCGTCAGGGCCACCTCTTCGGGCACCCGTTCTACTACATCGAGTACGGCATCGCCCAGCTCGGTGCGCTGGGCATCTGGCTGCACTCGCTGGTCCGAAGCGAACAGGAAGCGCTGCGCCTGTACAAGCACGCCCTCGGCTTCGGCGGGTCGAGGCCCCTGCCCGAGCTGTTCGCCGCGGCGGACCTGCCGTTCGACTTCGGCCCGGAGACGGTCGGCCGCCTGGTGGAAGCCGTCGAGAACGAGCTGGCCAAACTGAAAGACTGATCCGGATCGACCGACCGGATCATCCCAGAATCACAAACGCCCCGGACAGGATCCGGGGCGTTTTCGTGCAGCGATCTGTTCGGTAGCGTTCAGCCCGCGCTTCCCGCATCAACGGGCTTCACGCCGGCTTCATCGAGGTATTCGATCTCGAAATCCGTGGTGACTGTCTGTTCGAGCGTCTGGGTGACACCGTTTTCCGTGACTTCCATGAGGAACGACATGCTGCCCTCGCTCGTTGCGCTGTTGGGCAGAAGCCGGTTCAGACGCATGTACGCGCTTCCGCGCACCGTGCCCTCGGCGTTCTTCAGCACCGCCTTGGCGCCGGGCACGCTCACATCGAACTCCTGCTCCTTGCCGGTCTGCGTGCCGGTGATGCTCACTTCGATCGCGTTGCCGTTGCGCCGGACCAGTTCGTACACCAGCGTGTTGCTGATCTTCGGCGCGTTCGGGGCCTGCATCTCCTGCACCACTTCCCAGCGCGCCCCGATGCCCACCGGCTCCAGCGGCATGGGGTGCGACATGGATTCGACCATGCCGCGCATGCCCTGCTCGCCGCCCATCATCTGCAGGATCTCGGCGGGGAAGTCTTCGAGGTTCGTGTCCGAGACCATGCCGCGGGTATCCATGCGGTAGGTCATCTTCGCGCCCTTCATCCCCTCGAGCATGTCCATCATCATGCGGCGGATCATGGGTTCTGTTTCGCCCTCAAGAGCGATGTCCTCGTAAACGGTCTCGACCGGGTACAGACCGTTGGCATCGGGCTCACCGGCGGTCGCGGCGATCGTGAACACGAACGCGGGCAGGTCGACGCTCGGGATGGCCATGCCATCGATCCGCATCGACATCCCCATGTGCATGGTCATCTTGCCTCGAACCGGAACTCCCGGCTGCGGTTCCCATCGCAGCGGCACCAGGTCGCCGCGCCCCTGATCGAGCAGCTTCACCGTCGCGGCTTGCGTCGGTTTGTCGCCCTGCGGCGGCACGGGCTGATACCCGACGGCCACCAGGCAAAGCGCCAGGGCTGCTGCGATGGCGGCGATCACGATTGAACATCTGAAAAGCATGCGATCATTCCTTCCTCATGAGGTTTGGCTCTCGGGAAGTCTAACCCGAACCCGCAGCGGAGGGCTTCGCGGCGTATTGTGGGGGTATGGCTGATCCATCCCCTGATTTTGGTGCGGGCCCGGTCCCTCCGCTGCCTCCCCCGGATCCGATGCCCCGGCACATGAGCCCGGAGGCGTTCCGGGAACTCGGGCATCGGGCCGTCGATTACATCGCCGCGTATTACGAGCGGCTCGCGTCCTCGGATCCGCCGGATGTGCTCTCGCGGGTCGAGCCGGGGTCGATCGCATCGCAATTCCCGGAACGAACCCCCGAGCAGGGGCTGCCCCTCGACGACGGCGGGTTCGATGCGATGCTGCGTGATCTCGATGAACTGATCATGCCCGGCCTGACGCACTGGCAGCACCCGAGTTTCTACGCGTTCTTCCCCGCCAACAGTTCCTTCCCGGCGATCCTCGGCGACATGATCGCGACCGGACTCGCCGTCCAGGGCATGCTGTGGCAGACCTCCCCGGCCTGCACCGAGGTCGAAACCGCCGTGCTCGATCAGGTCGCTCGCCTGATCGGTCTGCCCGAGCCGTACACCAGTTCCGACGGGGGCGGCGTGATCCAGGGCACCGCGTCCGAAGCCACACTCGCCGCGATGGTCGCGGCACGGGATGCCGCACGCGCCGCTCATCCCCACAAACCGCTGACGGTCTACACCTCGACCCAGGCGCATTCGTCGATCGTCAAGGCCGCGATGATCTGCGGCATTGGGCGGGATCGGGTTCGGCTCATCGAGACCGATGAAGAATTGGCGATGAATCCCACTCACCTGCGAGAGACCATCGAGGCGGATCTCGCCCAGGGCGCGGCTCCCTGTTTTATCGGGGCGACCCTCGGCACCACCTCGAGCGGCGCGTTCGACCCGCTGAAGCCCATCGGACAGATCGCTTCGGAGCACGACTGCTGGCTGCATGTCGATGCCGCGTGGGCCGGCAGCGCGCTGGTGTGCGAGGAACACCGCTGGATGCTCGATGGGATCGAGCACGCGTCGTCTTTCTCCTTCAACCCGCACAAGTGGCTGCTGACCAACTTCGACTGCGCGCTCATGTGGCTCAACGGGCGCGGTCGGCGCGAGAAGCTCACCGGCGCGATGAGCATCGTTCCGGAGTATCTGCGCAACCAGGCGAGCGATGCGGGCGCGGTCATCGATTATCGCGACTGGCATGTCCCCCTGGGCCGACGCTTCCGGGCGATGAAGCTCTGGTTCGTCCTCCGGCATTACGGCGCGGAGGGGCTGCGGGCGCACATCCGGCTGCACTGCCGCCTCGCCGAGCGCTTGGAGCGGGCGATGCGTGCCGACGACCGGGTCGAGGTTCTCGTGCCGCGCTCCCTGAGTTTGCTGTGCTTCGCGGTGCGTGGGGCGAGTTTTACCGAATCTGAACAATTCAGCCGCGAGCTGCTCCGGCGCGTGAACGAATCCGGGCTGGCCTACCTCACGCACACGGTTCTGCAGCTGCGCGGCGGCGACCGGTACGCCATCCGGTTCTCGATCGGATCCGTCCTGACCCGACAGGACCATGTGCAGGACACTTGGGCGAGGATCACGCGGATTATCGAGGATCTGAGTCCATATCTATAATGCGGATTCGCGCGAAGCACGCGCGCCGGGACCCATGCAGCGATGAGCAGCAAGAAGAAACGCAAGAACCGGAACGGTTCGACCCAGACAGACGCCTTCTCGGTCAGCGATCCGCTCGCCGCGCTCGCCACCCGCGTGTCGATCCCCGCGGACATCGATCCCGATGCCGACCCGACGCAGTTCTTCAACCGCGACCTCTCGTGGCTGGAGTTCAACCGTCGCGTGCTCGGCCAGGCGACCGACGAGCGCACGCCGCTGCTCGAGCGCGTCAAGTTCCTCACGATCTGCGCGAGCAATCTCGACGAGTTTTTCATGAAGCGCGTCGCGCTGCTCAAGCGCCGGATGCGCTCCGGCTACGAGATCCACTCCCACAACGGGATGACCGTTCGCCAGCAGCTCGACGCGGTGCGCTCCGTGGTGAAGGATCTTCAGGAGCAGCAGGCCCGCTGTTTCGAGGACCTCATCCTGCCTGCGCTCCGTGAGAACGGCATCGATATCGCCAAGTACGCGGATCTCTCCATCGAGGATCGGGACCGCGTCGACGAGTGGTACCACGGCAATGTCTTCCCCATCCTCACCCCGCTCGCCGTGGATCAGGGGCACCGCTTCCCCTTCATCTCGAACCTGTCCGAGTCGCTGGGCATCCTCGTCAGCCAGCCCAATTCTTCCGACAAGCTGTTCGCGCGCATCAAGGTCCCCGATGCGCTGCCGCGCATGGTCAGCGTGCCTCACGGCAGCGGCGAGATCGGCCCGCTGCGCGACACCGGGCAGGTCCGACTCGTCTCGC
>CBFGVX010000061.1:0-19423 GCA_965652425.1 uncultured bacterium
CCCTTCCCGGCGATCAATGTCAACGACAGCGTCACCAAGAGCAAGTTCGACAACACCTACGGCTGCCGCCACTCGCTGATCGACGGGCTGAACCGCGCCACCGATGTCATGCTCTCGGGCAAGGCCGCCGTGGTCTGCGGCTACGGCGATGTCGGCAAGGGCTCGGTCGAGTCGCTGGCGGGACAGAAGTGCCGCGTGAGCGTGACCGAGATCGACCCGATCTGCGCTCTGCAGGCCTGCATGGAGGGCTACGAGGTGGTGCGCCTGGAGGATGTCGTCGACAAGATGGACATCTTCATCACCACGACCGGCAACAAGGACATCATCACCCTCGACCACATGCGCAAGATGAAGCACAACGCGATCATCGCGAACATCGGCCACTTCGATAACGAGATCGACACCGCCGGTCTGCTCCGTCTGGTCGAAGAGGGCAAGGTCGAGCGAATCACGATCAAGCCGCAGGTTGATGAGTTCAAGTTCAAGGCCGATCCCTCCACGGGCACCGAGGAACACTCGATCATCCTGCTCGCCGAGGGCCGCCTGATGAACCTCGGCTGCGCGACGGGTCACCCCTCGTTCGTGATGTCCGCCTCGTTCACGAACCAGACGATCGCCCAGATCGAACTGTGGTCGAACGCCGACTCGTACAAGAACAAGGTGTATGTGCTGCCCAAGCACCTCGATGAAAAGGTCGCCCGCCTGCACCTCGACAAACTCGGGGCCAAGCTGACCCGCCTCAGCGACGAGCAGGCCTCATACATCGATGTTCATGTCGATGGCCCCTACAAGCCCGATACTTACCGCTACTGAATCCGCGGTTATGAATCGAACCCTGCGGTCCGCGAAAGCGGGCCGCAGGCCTTATGCACGCACGCGACCATTACGAGAAGTCGAAGACGACCTTCAGCTTCGAGTTCTTCCCGCCCAAGACCGCCAAGTCCGCGGAATCGCTCTTCGAGAGCATCCGCGAGCTCGATGCGCTCAAGCCGTCTTTCGTCAGCGTCACCTACGGCGCGGGCGGCACCACGCGCAGCATCACACAGGATCTGGTCTTCCGCATCCGGTCCGAGATCGGCCTTCCGGTGATGCCTCACCTCACCTGCGTCTGCCACACCGAGGCCGAGATCTACGACATCCTCGAGCGGTACGCCGCGGCGGGCATCAACAACATCCTCTGCCTCGGCGGTGACCCACCCAAGGACAAGCCCGATTACAACCGCTCACGCGATGCGTTCCTGCGAGCCGCGGACCTGGTCCGATATGTCAAGGGCTTCTCCAAGCGTCACGGCGGACGAACGATCTCCGATCCGCGCGGCTTCGGCATCGGCGTAGCCGGATTCCCGGAAGGACACCCGGCTACCCCGAACCGTCTCCAGGAACTGGACTACCTGAAGATGAAGGTGGATGAGGGCGCGGACTTCATCATCACCCAGCTCTTCTTCGATAACCGAGACTTCTACGACTTTCGCGAACGCTGCGAACTCGCCGGCATCACGGTGCCGATCGTCGCGGGTATCATGCCGATCGCCTCGGCTTCGGGCATGCGTCGCATGGCCGACCTCGCGGCGGGCGCACGATTCCCGGCTTCGCTGCTCAAGGCCATCCGGCGAGCAACGGACAGCTTTGGCGAGGACACCCCGGAAGGGAAGGAAGCGGTGAAGCGGGTAGGCATCCACTGGGCCACCGAGCAGTGCCGCGACCTGCTCGACCACGAGGTCCGTGGTCTTCACTTCTACACGCTGAACCAGTCCACGGCGACGAGAGAGATCTACGCCAATCTCGGGGTGAGGGATTCAGCAACCCTTGCGATGAACTGATCGCGACGGGTGATAACCATCCGAAACCTGCCCATATCCGGTGATCGCACCGGATATGTGGGCAAAACCGGCTGTTTCATGCATCAAGCCCCTCATCCTGCCGAAATCAGAGAAGCAGAGCCGCGCTGATCGGCGCTGCACAGCCGAGGATGCCAGGATGCCAGCAAACCCTCCCATTGATACCCTCCGACTGTCCGCCAGAGACCTCGATCAGATCGTTACGGATCTCGAAAAGGACTCCTGCAAAGAAGGCGCGATCCGTCGCTCTCTGAAGCGCTGGACATTCTCTGGATCCAAGGCACTGCTGACACTGAACAGCGATCTCGGGAACAGCCGCCACTTTATCATCGCCCCCCGAAATCTGTCCGCGGGAGGTGTCGCGGCATTGCACGGGGGGTACATCCATGTCGGTACCAAATGCACGGTCTCGATGAAGCGACTGGACCGCACCGCCCAATCGGTGCGAGGAAAGATCGTGCGCTGCTCGCACATGCAGGGCAACCTTCACGATCTCGGTATCCAGTTCGATCAGCACATCGACCCCGAGATGTTTGTGGACTTCGGCGACAACACCGCGTTCAACGTCAAGCATGTTGACCTGAGCAAGCTGCAGGGCAGCGTGCTCGTTGTGGAAGATTCGCTCGCAGACCAGCGGCTCTTTTCGCACTATTTCGCCGGTACATCGCTGGAGATCAATTTCGCCAGAGATGCCGAAACCGCGCTGGATATGCTCAGCGAAAGCCCGGACCTGATCTTCGTTGATTACCACCTGCCGCAGATGAACGGGCTGGACTTCGTTGTCGCGGCAAAATCGAGAGGGTACTCCGGTCCGGTGATCGTGCTCACCGGAGACACTTCTTCGCACCTGCGCGACAAAGCACTCTCGATCGGTGCCGCCGAACTGCTCCACAAACCCTGCACCAAGGAACTGCTCCATCAGGCGGCGGCGGAGTACCTCATTGCCGGCGCCGGGCAGCAGACGCGCGGTCACGGTCCGCTGATCGCCAGTGCGAAGGAAGTCGGCCTGACCCTCGAACTGCTCCAGATGTATGTGGACGATCTGAAGAATTTCAGCAGCGGCATCCAGCAGTGCATCGCCGATGCTGATCGCGAAAAACTCCGAACGCTCGCCGTGCAGATCCGAAGCAGCGCCAAAGGGCACGGTTACGCGCCCATCGGGCAGGCCGCGACAGATCTTCTGAAAACCCTGGACGCGACCGGCTGCGTCGAGGAATCGGCGAACGCCGCTCGTCGGCTCGACGAGTTTTGCCGGCGCGCCAAAGCCGCCGAGTGAGTCAGTTTGGCTGCCCGACCGGCTGCGTCCGAGGCCCTCGACGCAAGGCAACCAGCAGCACGGTCATGTCCGCGGGGCTGAGCCCCTCAAGCCGAGAGGCCTGCCCGAGCGTCGCCGGTCGGAAACGGACCAGCGCGTTCCACGCCTCGGTTCGCAGCCCTTCGATGCGATCATCGAAGAGCCAGTCGGGGATCGGACGGCGCTCCATCTCGGCCTGTCGCTTGATCTCGGCCGTCTGCCGCGTGATGTAGCCCTCGTAGTGCCGCTCGGCGGCGACGGTCTCGAGCACGCCCGCGGGCAGCCCCTTGGCGAAGTCGCGGCCGATGTGCTCCATCAGATCCGCGACGCCGTAGCCGGGGCGACGCATGATCAGCCCGAGCGGCTCACCATCGATCCGCGTCGCGTCGATGCGGGATTGAAGGTCGTCGATGGCCGCCCGGCGTGCTGCGTATCGCCGCCCCCGTTCGTCGCCAATCAACCCCAACTTCTCGCCGAGCGGCGTCAAGCGGTCCGCCGCGTTGTCGGCCCGCAGCAAAAGCCGGTACTCGGCCCGGCTCGTAAACATCCGGTACGGCTCGACCGGCGTCTTGGTAACCAGATCGTCCATCATCACACCGAGATACGCCTGATCGCGCCCGAGCACGAACTCCGACTCGGAGCGAACAAAGCGAGCGGCATTCACCCCGGCGATCAGCCCCTGGCCCGCCGCCTCTTCGTAGCCGCTGGTCCCGTTGATCTGTCCGGCGAGGAACAGGCCCGGAAGCCACTTGGTCATACCGGTCGCCATGATCTGGTGCGGACGGACCATGTCATACTCGACGGCGTAGCCGTACATCAGGATCTCGGCGTGCTCGCAGCCGGGCATGCCGCGCACGATCCGGTCCTGCACATCCTTCGGCAGCGAGGTCGCGATGCCGTTGCAGTAGACGGTCTCGGTCTCGTGGGACTCCGGTTCGAGGAAGACATGGTGAGACTGCCGATCGGAGAAGCGGACCACCTTGTCCTCGATCGATGGACAGTACCGAGGACCGATCGAATCGATCTGCCCAGAGAACATCGGAGCGCGATGGATGTTCGCTCGGATGTGTTCATGGACATCGTGCGTCGTCGCCGTGATGCGGCACGCGACCTGCTCAAGAGGCGGCCAGCCCGGCGTACGCTCGGTCAGGTCGGAGAACGGCATCGGTGGCTCATCGCCCCACTGCTCATCAAGACCGTCCCAATCGATCGTGCTGCGCCGGAGACGAGGCGGCGTGCCTGTCTTGAGCCGACCGAGCTCGAAACCGAGCCGGCGCAGCGTCGCGCTCATGCCGATCGCGGGGAGTTCGCCGTGCCGACCGCCCTCGGACTTGTGCTCGCCGGTGTGCATGAGGCCGCGCATGAAGGTGCCGGTCGTCAGCACCACCGCTTCGGCCCGGATCTGCAGACCGTCGTTGGCGATGCTCGCTGGCACGCTCTCGCGCCCGGATAGGACGACTCCGACGCATCGGTCTTCGTCACCTCGGCGCTCGATGATGAAGTCGTCGGCGGCACCGGCGTAGACTCCGATCTCCGGGCGCTCCGCGATTCGGCGCTGGATGTACCGAGGATAAGCCCGATTGTCGGACTGGCACCGGGGCGAGTGCACCGCGGAGCCCTTGGAGGTGTTGAGCATCTTGAACATGATGCCCGTCGCGTCGGCGGCCTGACCCATCAGCCCGCCGAGCGCATCGATCTCGCGCACCATCTGGCCCTTGGCCACGCCGCCGATCGCGGGATTGCAGGACATGACCCCGATCTTCGCGGGGTCGAGCGTGACCAGAGCAACATCAGCGCCAAGGTTCGCCGCGGCCCACGCCGCCTCGACCCCGGCGTGTCCGCCGCCGACCACGATGATGTCATGGGACTTCATAGGCCCATTGTAGAGCGGCCCGCTCAGCGGCGACGCGGGAAGAAGTCGACGGCCACCGGGAGGTGATCGGCCGCGAAGCCGGCTGGGGCCGGGGTCGTCCGGTAATCGGCTCCCGACGGGCGGAGCGGAGTTCCGAGGATGAAGGCGGAATCCGGGACCAAGCGAGATTTCAGGTTGTCGTTCACGAAGATGAAGTCGATCGCGCGGTCGCTCTCGTGGGTCGGCTCCGTTGCGCCCGTCCCGTGCGATTCCATCGTGAGGGTCAGGCCGGCATCGAGATAGGTGCGGATGCTCTGGGCATCCGGGGTGGCGTTGAAGTCGCCGAGCACGGCGATGTTGGCGTCGGGGTTCACGCTCAGTCGATCGTTGATGAGTTTGACCAGCCCTTCGGATTCGGCTTCGCGCCAGTACGCCGCGGGGAAACCGGATTTCTGGTGAATGACGAACAACTCGAGTTCGAAGCTTCCCTCGGAGCCCTGAGCCGGGATCTCGACGCGGACAAACAGCGGGCTGCGTCGGTACGCGATGGGTTCACCCGCGTACCAGTTCTCGCCGCTGCCGTATTTCTCCGGATGCACGCCACCGAGCGGCATGTTCGGCCAGACCCGTGCTTCGCGGATCGGGTAGCGGCTCAGCACCGCCTGCTCGATCCCCCGTTCCTGACCGACATCGATCGACACGACATACTGGTACCCGAGATCCGCGAGGTACTTCGCGTTGAACGCTTCGAGCGCATCGAAGCTTTCGATCTCCTGCAGACCGATCACATCCGCATCGAGCCGACGGATCGCGTCGGCGACCGCCTCGAGTTGGGAGGTTGGCTTTGCACGGAGCCCTTCGCGGCTGCTGTGCATGTCGTCGAAGCGGCCGGTGAGGGCGGGGTTGTCGTGCTCATCAAACAGATTGAGGATGTTGTAAGTCGCTACGCGCACCGCCCCGTCGGCCTTCGCCGGGGCCTCGCTGAGCCCGAGTCGCGGGGCATCGGAGTCAGTCCGGACCTGAGAACTCGCCAGGATGGTGTCAGCGGTCGTCAGTCCGCCGCACCCGATGAGCGCAGTCAGAGAGCACAGGGCGAGCAACTTCGAGCGGGAACGGATCATTCAGAATCTCCTGTATATACGGCAAAAATGCGGATACGCATTGTACCGGCGAGCCGCGGGAGGTTCCGGCTCGGGCAGTTGAAGATCCGGTTAGCGGACCCCGCGGCGTTCTCCAGTCCGTTCAGACCGCCTCGTCCGGGACTCTGAAACGAACCCTGACGCGCCGCGCTGCCGTCTGGAATCGACGATTCCTGCATGCAGCAAGCGGATCACAGCGAAGCCGATGCCGGACGACTTTCAGCGCTGGTCTGGCCCATGGGGCCGGCGCTGCTGGTTTCGATGGCTCTCGCCTGCTCGGCAGGGTGCTCCTCGAAGCCGACGCAACGGGCCTCCCTCGAGTACCACAGCCAGGTGATCGACCCGGTCGCCTCACCCTTCGCCGGTGCCGATTCCTGGGGGCTGACGACGCGTGCGGCACTCTCCTCGGTCCCCACCGACCGATGAACGCGGCTCCCGTCTCGGGCTGAACCACTCAAGCCGGCGTGGTACGCTCTGCCCATGGCCAGAGCATTCGAAGACTCCATCGAGACCGATTTCTCCGACAAGCTGAGCTATTCGTCCTACCTCGATCTCGATCGCGTGCTGTCGGCGCAGAAGCCGCTGTCCAATCCCGAGCACCACGACGAGCTCCTGTTCATCATCCAGCACCAGACCTCCGAACTCTGGATGAAACTGGTGATCCACGAGCTGACCGCCGCCATCGCCCATGTGCAGCACGACCGGCTCGAACCGACCTTCAAGATCCTCTCGCGGGTCAAGCAGATCCAGCGGATGCTCTTCGAGCAGTGGGCGGTGCTCGAAACGCTTACGCCGACCGAGTACGCCCAGTTCCGCGGCGTGCTCGGACGCGCCTCCGGCTTTCAATCGCACCAGTACCGCACGATCGAGTTCCTGCTCGGCAACAAGGATCCGAACGCGATCCGGGTGTTCCAGCACCTTCCCGAACTGCACGCGCATCTGAAGCGGCTGCTCGAATCGCCCTCGCTCTACGATGAGTTCCTGCGCCATCTTGGGCGACGGGGTTTCCAGGTGCCTCAGAGCGCGATCGAGCGCGACTGGTCGCAACCCTACGAGGCGAACCCCGACCTGCTGCCGGTCTTCAAGGCCATCTACGAGCATCCGGAGAATCACTGGGATGCCTACGAGATGTGCGAGAAACTGGTGGATGTCGAGCAGCAGTTCGCGCTCTGGCGGTTCCGGCACATGAAAACCGTGGAACGGGTCATCGGCTTCAAGACCGGCACCGGCGGCTCATCCGGAGTCGCGTTCCTGAGGGAAGCCGTGATGCAGCGGATGTTCCCCGAGCTCTGGGATGTCCGAACCCTCATCGGCACCTGAGGCGATTGTTCCTACCATACGGGTATGAGCACCACCCCCATCGCCGAGCGTTCATCGATCTCAGAGGCCGTCGCGCGTCTGGGAGATGGTCCCCTGACCGAGGAGGCCCTTCGCGAGCACATCTGGCCGCTGTTCAGCCGCGTCCTTTCCCGTCCCGCGCACCCGGCCCTCGGCGATCGCCCGGAGATCTATCTCGCGAACCACTCGCTCGGCCGCCCGCTCGATCAGACCGCGCTCGACCTCCAGCGTGCGATGGATCTGTGGTTCGAGCGGATGGACGGCGCGTGGACCGATCCCGGCGGATGGATGGACGAGATCGAGCGTTACCGTTCGCTGATGGCGAAACTGCTCGGCCTGTCCCGTTCGGACTGCGTCGTCCCCAAGACGGCCGCCGGGCAGGGACTGCGCGCGGTGCTGAACGCGATCTCGGACAACAATCGCGTGCCGACCGTGGTCGCCACGCGCGGCGAGTTCGACAGCTGCGATTTCATTCTCAAGACCTACGCCGCGAAAGGCCGGGCGAAGATCCGCTGGGTCGAACCGCGAACCGAGCGCCCGATCCGGCTCTACTCTGAAGATGATGTGATCAAATCGATCGATTCCGATGTGGACCTCGTGCTGTGCTCGCAGGTGATGTTCACCACGGGTCAGGTGATGCAGCGGCTGCCGGAGATCACCGCCGCGGCCCATCAACACGGAGCACTCATGATGGTGGACACCTACCACAGCGCGGGGGTGATGCCCATCAGCATGGACGGCGACGGCGCAGGCGGGATGGGCGGGGCCGATTTCGCCATCGGCGGCAACTACAAGTACACCAGAGGCGGACCCGGCGCGTGCTGGCTGGCGGTTCACCCACGCCACCTGACCGAGCCGAGCGATCCCCAGCATCGCGATGCACTGCTGTCGACGCTCGACACCGGCTGGTTCGCCAAGAAGGACACCTTCTCGTACCGCCGAACCGAGCACCCGGAACTCTCCGCTGGCGGCAACGCCTGGCTGGAATCCACGCCGCCGGTGTTGACCGCGTTTCAGGCCCGGGCCGGGCTTGAGCTGACCCTCGCGATCGGGATTGCACGATTGCGAGAGTACAGCTTGGTTCAGCAGCAGAAAATCCGAGAGGCCTTCAAAGATGAAGGGCTGAACCTCTACGAACCCGAGTCTCCCGATCGATTCGGAGGGTTTTCGCTGCTCCCCTCCGAGCGAGCCGGCGCGCTCTCGGACGAATTGCGCCAGCAAGGCGTCAACACCGATTCCAGAGGCGGGTGCGTTCGCTTTGGCCCCGACCTGCTGTCCACCGAAGAGGAGTTCTCGATCGCGGCTAGGATCGTGGCGAAAAGCCTGCGCTGAGCATCATGCCGCTGAATCGGCACAGCCCATCGCGGGATCGTACTTGGGTATGGTCACGACGAAATCGGTCCCTTTGCCTTCTTGAGAGACCACGGAAATCGTGCCGCCGTGTTCCTCGATCAGCCGCTTGGTGGTCGGGAGCCCAAGCCCGCTGCCGCCACCCTTGGTCGTGAAATACGGCGTGAAGATCCGATCGGCAAGTTCGTCGGGGATCCCCGGTCCGGTGTCGATGATGTGTACGGCCCACTGCGGCCCCACATCGGTATCCGTTTCCGTGGTGCGCACAATCAGTTCGCGGGCTCGAGCCGAGGGGTCCGCTCCGGGACCTTCGGTCATGGCCTGCACCGCATTGAGCAGAAGGTTCAGCAGGGCCTGTTTGAAATGCGCGGCATCGAGATACGCCTCCATGGGACCGGGGCCAAGCTCGGCACGCATGCGGATGTGGTGATGCTGGGCCTGGGGCGCGAAGAAATCGATGAGTTCATCCACCGCGCCATTGAGATCACAGCGCTCGCGCACGAGCCGAATCTCACCGGCAAACCGAAGGAAATCGCCGAGGATGTCCTTGAGCCGTTCGGCCTCCCGCTGAAGCACCCCGACCCGCCGGCGCAGCGACGCCCGCTCGTCCGGCTCCACCTCCGCCAGATCACCGATGGCCTCGGCGAGGAGTTGGGCGTTCAGGTCGATGGTCGAGAGCGGGTTCTTGATCTCGTGCGCGAGACCGGCGGTCATTGCGCCGATCTCGGCCAGGCGCTCGGCGTTGCGAGCACGGCGCTCGGCGGCACGCGCCCGTTTGGTCTGACGCTTGAGTTCCAGCCAGACCACCGGCACACCGATGACGATGCCGATCCCAAGCCCGATCAGAACTCCCTGAAGGATATCCATGAGGCACACGATATCCGCGTACGGTGCTCGCCGTCGTAACGGTCAGGTGACCCGTCTGGGGTTGCGCGTCGAGGGCGACACCTTCCGGACTTCCACTTCCGAGGTTTCCATCTGCAGCACCCGAGTCGCGTGCCACCCGCGTTCGGTGTGCTCGGCGTCGTACTCCACCCGCGAACCATCTCGCAGCACTCGGAATCCGTCACCTGCAATCTGTGAATAATGAACGAAGATGTCCTGACCATCCGGGCCGATGATGAACCCGAAGCCCTTGCGCGGATCGAACCACTTCACTTCACCCGTGACGCCTCGAAGTTCAGAACCGGTGTTGGAATCACTCATACTTCTTCCTTCACAAACCGTCCGATGGCGAGAAGAACGGTCGCCACGGATCAATCATCATGACCCCGATGCGTCGAACTGGCTTCGCCATACCGCGAAACTACCTCCCATGGAGGGGTGATTCAACACCTACTCCGTATATCCCCGACCGGTGACACGAGTTTGCAAAGAAAAACAGACCCCACATTCGGTGGGGTCTGCGTGCATCATATGCGGATTATCGTCTGAGATTACTCGGCGGTGACGGCTTCTTCAGCGAGAACGGCCTTGCGGCTGAGCTTGATTCGTCCCTGATCATCCACATTGATGACCTTGACCTTGACCATATCGCCGACGGAGACGACATCGCTCACATTCTTGACGAACCCATCGGCGAGTTCGGAGATGTGGCACATGCCGTCGGTTCCGGGGGCGAGCTCGATGAACGCGCCGAAGTCCTTCATCGAAACAACCTTACCGTTGTAGATCGTGCCGACCTTGATCACGGCGGTGACCGCCTCGATCTCGCTGAGGGCGCCCTCGAGAGACGGGCCATCGGCGGAGGAGATCATGACGGTGCCGTCGTCCTCGACCTCGACATTGACGCCCCAGCGATCCTGGATCGAGCGGATGTTCTTGCCGCCGGGACCGATGAGCTTGCCGATCTTGTCGGGGTCGATGTTGATGCTGACGATGCGGGGTGCGTGGGGCGAGACCTCTTCGCGCGGCTCGGCGATCACCTTTTCCATCTCGGTGATCAGGTGCTCGAGACCTTCGCGGGCTTCCGTGAAGCACGCCTTGATCTCATCGAGGTCGAGGCCGCGGGCCTTGAGATCGAGCTGGATGCCGGTGATGCCCTCGCGGGTGCCGCATATCTTGAAGTCCATATCGCCGAAGAAGTCTTCCTCGCCGATGATGTCGAGCACGCGGACGACCTTCTTGCCCTTCTCGTCGGTGAAACGCCCGACGGTGATGCCCGCGCAGGTGTTCGTGATCGGAACGCCCGCGTCCATCAGCGCGAGGCAGCCGCCGGTGGTCGAGGCCATCGAGGACGAGCCGTTGGACTCGGTGATGTCGCTGACCAGGCGGACGGTGTAGGGAAAGTCCTCGGGGCTGGGCATGATGCCCGCCAGCGAACGCTCGGCCAGCGCACCGTGGCCGATCTCGCGCCGACCCGGGCCCATGATGCGACCGGCCTCGCCGACGCAGAAGGGCGGGAAGTTGTAGTGCAGGTAGAACTTCTTGGAGTACTCGGGCATCAGGCCGTCGACGACCTGCTCATCGCGACCGGTGCCGAGGGTGCAGCTCACCAGGGACTGGGTTTCGCCGCGCTGGAACAGCGCGGAGCCGTGGGTGTGCTTGAAGATGCCGACTTCCATCTCGAGGGGGCGGATCTCAAGCAGGTCGCGCCCGTCGGCGCGGATGGACTTCTCGACGATCAGCTTGCGGGTGGTCTTCTTCTCCAAAGTCCGGAAGGCCTCCTTGGCCATGGAGTGACGCTTCTTGGAGAGCTCGTACTCGCCGACCGTGCCATCTTCCTTGATCTGGAAGTGCTTCTCGAGCAACTGGTCGCGGATCTCGCGGACGGCTTCGCTACGCTCGTGCTTGCCCTTGATCTGGCGGGCCTTGGTGAGCTTGGTTTCGCACTCCTTCTTGACGAGCGCGACGATGTCCTCATCGGGGAGACTCAGCTTGCCTTCGCGCTTCTTCTGGCCGGCCTTCTTTACGAGGTCGTTGATCAGACCGATGGTCTCCATCACATACTCGTAGCCGAACTCGATGGCGGAGTGCACATCCTCGTCGGCAACCTCGGCGGCACCGACTTCGATCATGTTCACTCCGTCCTTGTGACCCGCGAGCACGAGGTCAAGGTCGGAGTACTCCATCTGCGTGCCGGTCGGGTTGATGATGAACGCCGCGCCATCGTCGGTGAAGATGCGACCGACGCGAACGGTGGCGGTCGGGCCTTCGAAGGGTGCATCGGAAATGGCAAGCGCGGCCGAAGCGGCGGTCGCGGCGATGACATCCGAATCGTTCTCGCCGTCGTGGCTCATGACCCAGCACTGGATCTGCACTTCGTCGATGAAGCCGTCGGGGAACAGCGGACGGATCGGGCGGTCGATCATCCGCATGGTGAGCACTTCCTTCTCGTTGGGAGCGCCCTCACGCTTGCGGAAGCCACCGGGGAACTTGCCCGCGGCGGGCAGCTTCTCGCGGTAATCGACCTGCATCGGGAAGAAGTCCAGACCCGGGCGGGGGTCGGCGCGGACCACGGTGGCGAGCACGGTAGTGCCGCCGTAGGTGGCGAGGACGGAGGAGTTCGCGAGCTTCGCGATCTTTCCGGTCTCGAGGGTCAGCGTGCGTCCGCCGATTTCGCGTTCTACTTTGATGTGCTTCATGCTTCTGTATTGCCTTTCGGAGCCGCATCGATCGCCAAGGCCTCCTTGCTCGGAGGTTGAACAGATCGAACTGCCCGAATGTGCTGGTCCTCCGCCTCGCGCTCGAAGAGCAGAAGGCCGGGTGCAGCGAGGGGCTGCATGCGGCCTGCTGCCGTTCAGGCGGGACAAGGCCAGCGGATTCAAATGAAAACGACCGGCCCGATGCCGGTCGTACCAACTCTCAAACTGTTACTTCCGCAGACCGAGCTTCTGAATCAGGTTCAGGTAGCGGTCGCGATCCGTCTTCTTCAGGTACCCGGAAAGGCGGTTCCGCTTCGAAACCATCGCGAGCAGGCCTCGGCGCGACGAGAAGTCGTGGCGGTGCTCTTTCAGGTGCTCGGTCAGGTCGCGGATGTTCTCGGTCAGAACGGCGATCTGGACTTCGGGGGAACCGGTGTCACCCTCGTGGGTGGCGAACTCTTTGATGATCTCTGCCTTGCGGGCGTCGGAAATGGCCATACTGTCTTTACTGCCTCTGGCTGGCCGCCCCCGACCCACATGAAGGGACACCGTGCGGATGGCACGATCCGGGCGCAGCGATACTTTGAAATCCACACGATTTCGTGCCGAATTCTAGCGAACACGGCGGATTCTCGCAAACAGGGCCGAGATCCGAACCGCGAGCAAACCACCCGGCTCCCTGACCGCGGTACCATGCCTCCATGGCCACATCCACGACCGCCCGGAACCACCCCGGCCCACTTGCCGCCCGAGTTCGAGCCCTGAAGCCCTCCTCGACCCTCGCCGTAGGCCAGCGGGCCGCCGAACTGAAGGCCCAGGGGGTGGATGTGCTGTCTTTCGCGGCGGGCGAGCCGGACTTTGATACCCCTCAGCCGATCAAGGATGCCGCGGTTCGGGCAATCGCGGCGGGCAAGACGAAGTACTCCCCTGTTCCGGGGGACTTGGATTCCCGCAGCGCGATCGCCGAGAAACTGACCCGCGACAACGGCATCCCCGGCGTGACCCCTGATCATGTCGTCGTCTCGACTGGCGGCAAGCAGAGTCTGTTCAACCTGTTCATGGCACTGCTGGACGCCGAGGGAGAGGGCAGCGAGGCCCGACGGGTCGTATTGCCTGTACCGGCATGGGTAAGTTACGCACCCCAGGCCCAACTCGCGGGCGGGGTGGTCCATGAGGTGGTGACCACCGGCGTCACCGCGTTCAAGATGACCCCGGATCAGCTCGACAAGGCCCTGACCCCCGACGCTCGGATCCTGATTCTCAACTCACCCTCGAATCCGTGCGGCACCATGTACACCCCGGATGAGATTCGGGACCTGGCCAGCGTCATTGCCAAGGTGACCACCGGTGATTCCCCCCGCTGCCCCCATCTGGTTGTCATCACCGATGAAATCTACGAAACCCTGGTGTTCGAGGGCCAGAGCCATCTTTCCATCGGCTCCATTCCCGAGATCGCCGAACGCGTGCTGACGGTCAACGGCCTGTCGAAGGGCTACGCCATGACCGGCTGGCGCGTCGGGTACTTCGCGGGGTCCGGAGCATTCGGCCTGGAAGTGGCCAAGGCCGCTGCCAAGCTCCAGTCGCAATCCACGACCTGCATACCCGCGTTCATCCTGCCCACGATCCGCGTCGCGTTTGAGCAATGCGGCGACTTCGTCGAGAAACTCCGATCGACCTTCGAACGCCGGGCCGCCCTCATGTACGACGGGCTCTCATCGATCGACGGGCTTGACTGTCCGAAACCTACGGGGGCCATGTACGCGTTCCCGGATGTCACTTCGCATTTCGGGAAGACCTCGCCGAAAGGCGCGAAGATCGATTCGGCGCTGGCCTTCTCCCAGGCGCTGCTCGACGAGCACCATGTCGCGCTGGTCCCCGGCGAGGACTTCGGAACCGGTGGCGAGAAGTGCTGCCGCCTGACCTACGCCTGCGGCAACGAGCAGATCGAGAAGGGGATCGAGCGGATCAGGGCGTTTGTCGATTCACTTCGGTGAATCAATCGCTTCCTCGAACCGCCTCCGGCTCTGTTCGTCGTTGAACGCAAGTTGAGTCTGGCCATCGACTCGGATGAAACCCGCGTCGATCCCCTGCTCTCGCATCGCGAGGTAGAGCTGGATATCGCTGATCATCTGCACGCGCTGCGGTTCAGCCCGCCGAACGACCCTGACCAGAGTAAGCGGCCGATCTTCGATGCGCGTCACTCGGAAGGTGGCCTGACCGGTTTCGGCAGACTCCAAGGGATCGGCTTGCTCGGGTGTCGACGATGCCTGCTGATTCGGGGAAACCGCGACCGGTTGGTTGGTGGGTGCCGCCATCCAGATGACACCGGCGAGGATGAGCACCAACATGGCGACCGCCCCGGCGTTTCGCCGTCGGAGGCGGGAGCATCGAACCCGGGTCTGTTCCTGAACGAGAAACCGCAACCGTTCGCTGCGACGGGAATTGAAGTCGGATCGATTCATGGTTGATCCTCCGCATCGCGGAGTTGTGAGAAGATGCGCCGGAGCCGCCCGTCGACCGCTCCGGGGCGGAGGCCGAGAGATCGGCCGATGCGATCGAGCGTCCAGCCGAATCGGATCCGAGCGTCGACGAGTTGTGCCGCGTCCTGATCGATGGCGCGCAGGCGCACGTAGAGCGCATCGAGTTGCTCTGCGGCCACATCGACTTCGCTGGTTGCCATCTCTTTGACCGCTGCGCGTTCACGGCGACTCTGCCGCTTCTCCGAGCGGATCCGATCGATTGCTGATCGCAGGGCCACCCGCCGGAACCACGCCCAGACTTCATGTTCCTGCTGCATGATCGGGATTCCTCGGATGGCTTTCACGAAAGCCTCCTGTACGGCGTCGGCCGCGAATGATTCATCGCGCCCGGTGTCGCGTTGGATCTGTTCCACAAGTTCATCGAACAACACTTCGAACACTTCGCCGAGCGCCTCGGTGTCTCCCGACGCGAAGCGGGTGAGCAGACTTTCCCAGACGAGCGAACGCCCGGCTTCGCGGACCGGGCGTGGCGGGGTGCTGGGTTGACGGGCTGGCGTGGCCATCGTCACTGACGCTCATGAGCCCCGTTGCGTACGAATCCTGTCCTCAAATGCTTGCATTTCATACAGCAACTGGTCGAGTTGGCCTTGGTGCTTTCGCAGTTCTTCTTCGACCAAATGGATCATGGCTTTTCGATTTGAATTGTCACCGGAGTTGATCTGCTCGATTTGCTGCTCGATCCGCTGGATGGTTTGTACGAGGCGTACTTCGTTCGCCCGCATGCTGTCCATTTCGGCGTGCTGCTCCATCAGCCGTTGATGCTCGGCGAACGCCTCGTCCGACGATCGGCGCAGCTCACGGAGCACACCATCGATGGTCTCCAGGGTGGCGGGCTGTGCCGAGACGATGAGCAACGAGGTCTCGTCGTGGAACCGGATCGCCGTCGTGTCCGCGTTGCCGCCCACCTCCACCGCCGCCTCGATCGCGGTGAGCATTTCCTCTGTTGACAGCCGATCCGGTCCCCGCAGGGAGGCGAGCGACCAGGAGACGGTTCGGATCTGAAGGTCGGCCTGACTCTGCTGGCCCTGGCGCTCGGTTAGCACTTCGACCAGGTAGACACCATTTCGTTCATCAACCAAGACACGAGAGCGCACGCCGCTCTCGGATCGCCTCTCGTCTCCGTTGAGTGCCGAGAGCACGCCGCGCAGCGAGACACCTTCCAGTATCAGAGGCGGCATCTCGAACTCGGCCGCGTTGCCTCGCACGAGCACCTTCTGCGTCCCCGCGGTTCGCTGAACGGTCGCGACAAAGTCCTCCAGCGACCCGCCGGGGAATTCGAAGCTGATCAGGCGATACTCCGGCGCGGACATCATGGGTTCCGATCGGGAGGCCAGACCGATCACGAAGATCGTCCTGCTCGAACCGACCGTTTCTATATCCAGATTGCGGTCCTCGGGAACCTCGGCGAGAAAGTACGGGAGTTCGACGGCGTCCCCGAAAAGCACGCTGGACAGTTTGACTTCCGGCATCGATGCACCGGCAAGGCCCTCCCCCTTCAGGATGATGTTCCGAACGCCGGTTCGGTCCTGAAGATGCTCGTAGTACTCGGCGAGGTTGCCGCCTCCGAAGTCGATGTCGATGACGGCCTTTGAGCCGGACTCGGCCGGGGCTGCGTCTTGTCCGCCCGCACCGAAACCATCCGAAGACTGGGCGATCGCTGCACCGGTGGGGATCAGAGCGACAGACAACGCGATCACGGTCAGGGTTCGCAGACGGGTCATGAGCTTCCTTTCGCAAGGTGTGGGTATGGTCGTGATACCACCAGAACGCCGCGGCAGACCGGATTTCGCGCCGATCCTCAAAAAATCCCCATTGCCAGCAGAAATCCTTGAGCGCGGTACAATCCCCCGTCATGCATTACGACTCACACCATTCCGTCATCGCCGATCTTGAGGCGCGCATTGTAACGATGCGCGACTCTCTTTAACTACGAATCCAAGAGTGCCAAGCTGAAGCAGCTCGAAGAGCGTATGGGGGCCTCGGATTTCTGGGACAACCCCGATCAGGCCCAGAAGACCGTTGGCGAGATGAAACTCGTCAAGGCCCAGATCGATCCGCTCACGAAAGTGATCGAGACATTCGAAGACGCCAAGGTCGCTTACGAGATGGCTCGGGAGGCCGACGACAAAGACCTGCTGGTCGAGGCCGATTCCGAGCTCTTCAAACTCGAATCGATGATGGAGAAGGTCGAGCTGCTCAGTCTGCTCTCGGGCAAGCACGACCATCGCGATTGCTACCTGACCATTTCGGCCGGAGACGGCGGCACCGAGGCCAACGACTGGTGCGAGATGCTGTACCGGATGTACTCGATGTTCTTCGACAAGTACCACACCGAGTGGAAGGTCGAGGAGATCGAAGTCTCGCACGGGACCGAGGTCGGTCTCGATTCGGTGACCTTCCTCGTCAAAGGCCCCTACGCCTTCGGCATGCTCAAGTGTGAGCGCGGGGCGCACCGCCTCGCTCGCGTCAGCCCGTTCAACTCGCAGGGCAAGCGCCAGACCTCGTTCGCGACGGTCGATGTCACGCCGATCTTCGCGGACACGACCATCGACATCCCCGACAAGGATTTGGAGATCACCGCCTTCGCGCGTTCCTCCGGCCCCGGCGGGCAGAATGTGAACAAAGTTGCTTCGGCGATCCGGCTGGTCCACAAACCGACCGGGTTCATGGTGGTCAGCTCCACGCACCGCGACCAGCAGCAGAACCGGCGTCAGGCCCTTGAGATTCTTCAAGCCAAACTCGAGGAACTCGAAGAGGACCGGCGGGCCAAAGAGATCAAGGATGCCTCCGGGGGCGATGTGAACCGCGGCTGGGGCGCGCAGATCCGCAGCTATGTTTTCTACGATAACCGCGTGAAAGATCATCGCACCGGCCACGAAACCAGCAATGTGCAGGGCGTGATGGACGGCAACCTCGATGACTTTGTCGATGCCGAACTCAAACGCAGGCGGAGAGAACAGGCCGAGGCCGAAGCGAAGGCCACGGCCTGATCCCCCGCGCGCAAAGACTCAATCCCGCGCCTCGATATCGGGCAGCTCGTTCTCGCGAATCAGATCCGCGAGAAGCTCGGCATCGCCTTGGTCGATCTCGCCGTCGCCGTTGATGTCCGCTTCGCAGACGAACCCAGCCAGTAGATCGAAGGCGTAGAGATCCTCGGCATCGACCCGGCCGTCGCCGTTGATGTCACCCGTCAGGCCACCGACCGAGAAATCGAGTCGGATCACCGCCTGGCGGACCAGCATGCCCATAGGGCGCTCCTGGGCAACGATCGTGACGGTGTTCTCGCCACCGGAGAGACCGTTGAACGGGAATACGAACACGCCGCGATCGAACGCGAGGGCTTTCGCCGGTGAATTCAGCGGCGGGATCGGAGCGCCTTCCGGCAGGTTGACGAACACCCACACATCCGTCGCGGTGGCATCGGGGTTCGTGAAACGCAGGGTCCCCGAGCCGCTGATGCAGTTCACGCCGATGGGCTCGACCTCGAAATCAGGATCTTTCGCATCGATGTAGACCACCTTGCGGAAGTCGCCGGTGATCGGATCGCCAGCGCTGCGATTGCGGAACGCAACCGCGTTGAAGTAGTTGTAGCCCTCGGGCAGCACCGTGGTGTCGATGACCTGCTGGTACAGACCTTGGCCCGCGCCGGGGTTGGAGAACAGCGGCTGGTTGATCGTCGTGAACTGCTCCCACCCTCTGAACTCGCCGGAGTTGATGTCCCAGGAGCCGTTACCGTTCAGATCGACATAGCCCCGCCCCACGCGGAAGATCGCGTTGTCGTCCGTGTTCGGATCGTTCGGATCTGTCTGCGTCGTGGTGAGGGTGAGCGTCATGGACTCTGACTGGACGACCGGCACCGTCGCGAGGCGGCGGCGGTAGACCGGCTCCGAAGCGCTGCTTGCGGGGAGGGTCATGGCAACCGAACCGAGGGTGAGCTGGCCGCTCGGGGCAGCGGGTCCGTAGATCACATAGCCGCGGTTGTGCTCGAACGAGCCGGTGCGGTTCCGGGGCACGCGGATCGTGACCACGCCGTTGGAACCGACCGTCACGCGGTCGAAGATCACATTGTTCGGATCGACCGCGGGATCCGATGCATTGCCCGTGAGTTCCTGCAGGATCGTACCCGGTGCGAAGCCGGTCATGAAGCTGCGCGTATCGAAACCGGTCGCGAACGAATCGTTCACCCCGACGAGCACATTCGCGCTGCCGTTGCCCGAACGCTGGAAGACCATGACATCGCTGTCGAGCGAGAGGATGTCGAACTGACTTCGCGCGTAATTGTTCGAGATTTTGACGAGGTCCGTGATGCGCGGGTTCAGCGTGCTCCCGTTCTTGTCCACGCCGAGCGCTTCGGGGTTGCCCTCGCGTGGCCAGAAGCCGCGGAACTGGTACCGATCGTGCATCTCGCGAGCGTTGTAGTAGACGATCGAGGGCCCGGGGCGCATGAGCACATAGGCGAAGGCGTGCCAGGCCGCCTTATCGTCGAAG
>CBFGVX010000062.1:0-18888 GCA_965652425.1 uncultured bacterium
GGCAAGAAGAAGAGCCAGATCCTCGAGTACCTCGAGTGGCACAACATGACCCCCGGCGTGCAGCACCTGGCGCTGCGCACGAACGACGAGCTGCACTCGGTCGCCGCACTCCGGGATCGCGGCGTGGACTTCCTCGAAATCCCCGACACCTACTACGACATCGTGTGGGACCGGGTGAACACCATGCTGACCGAGAATGGCCACAGCCCGGTGCGCGAGGACCACGAGAAGATCCGCAAGCTCGGCATCCTGGTCGATGCGGACGACGAGGGTTACCTGCTGCAGCTCTTCACCAAGCCGCTGCAGGACCGCCCGACCCTGTTCTTCGAGATCATCTGCCGGCGCGGCAGCCAGAGCTTCGGCAAGGGCAACTTCAAGGCCCTGTTCGAAGCGCTGGAGCTGGAGCAGGATAAGCGCGGGAACCTGTAATGGGACTCTGGCCTTGGGGCAAGAAGCGCCGGTCCGACGCCACTCGCAGTGAACTCGATCCGGCGTGGGAATCTGCGCGCGAGCACTGCCGGCTGCTTGTTCGAACGGGATTTGAGTCGCGAGATGACATCGTGCGAACCGCGCGAGAGATACTCGACGATGAAGGGGTCGAGAACATACGCGAGCGCGATGTCCTCGATCTCGTCGATCGCGAGATCCAGAATCTCACCGGCGAGCAATCGACCTGGCCCGAAACGACCGACTTTGACCGATTGAAAGCCGCGTTCGATTCGCTACGCCGAAACGGGATCTGGGCGAGGCATCATTACAGTTGCTGTGGGACCTGCGGCAACCTCGAATCGATGATTGATCTTGAGTATCTCAGCCAGTCCGGCAAGGCGCATCGCGGGTACGCGTTCTACCATGTGCAGGACACCGAGAGCGCGGTGATGGGCGGCGGGTTGTACTTGTCGTACGGCGACTACGCCTCGACAGATGAGGGCAGCGTGGCAGTTGGTCACGAGATTGTCGATGCGATTCGAAAACAGGGTCTGGAGACAGACTGGGACGGCACGATCCAGAACCGCATCTATGTGCAACTGGATTGGAAGCATCGTTGGCCGCCGAGTCCGAGTGAAGCCGTGCTTCCGGAAGCGGTCGAACTATGGCGGTCGAGGACGGGTTCGCAGGAAAACTTCGGGCATAGGTAAGGAAGTCGGACATGTCCATAGACTGATGGAGGAAGACGCTTGGGTTTCGCCCGGGCGTTTTTTTGTTCTGAAGAGGCCGCTTACTGCCGTGCGCGGCTGGTATCGATTCGCCGATTGCCGCATTGCTGCCGGTGATGCTCGATACCTATCGCTTGCGCGATTGGGCTCTAAACCCTCGGCGTGGAGCATTGTCTGGTGGCGTGTTCCCGCCGAGTGCTCGGGACCCTGAGCTCTCACTCAGGAGTCTCAGTACACGGTCCTGACGAGTCGCCACGGCGACTCAAAAAGTTTTCTGCGACTTTCTTAGCTGAAACATCGGGGTGACTAGGTAGGATGGGTGGAACCACTTCCACAACCAGCCAAAGGAGGATTGACCCATGGCCGCGAAGTACGAACTCAAAAAGTCCAGCGACAACCAGTTCATGTTCAACCTCAAGGCCGGCAACGGCGAGGTGATCCTGACCAGCGAGCGGTATACCGCTAAGGCGAGCGCTCTGAATGGGATCGAGTCGGTGAAGACCAACTCGCCCGATGATTCCCGGTACGAGCGCAAGACCTCCAAGGCCGAGGAGCCGTACTTCGTGCTCAAGGCGACCAACGGCGAGGTCATCGGCAAGAGCGAGATGTACTCCTCGATGGCGGCCATGGAGAAGGGCATCGCTTCTGTGAAGGCCAATGGGCCGAGCGCTGCGGTGAACGACACGACAGACTAAGCCCTGAATACGACAGCACCCGCCCCCCTGTGCCGGAGCGGGTGCCGTGCGCGACGGGTTGGCGGTCGTTTATCTCCGTCGACGCATCGCGCCGAGTCCGCAGAGCGACAGCAGGGCGACGCTGCCGGGCGCGGGGATCGCGAAGGCGAGACCGGTTGAGTAGTTGAGGTTCGCGTAGAGCGTGCTGGCGGTCACGCCGGCATCGGCGCGGTTGAGCAGGAAGAGCTGATCGTGGCCGGCGTCGGTGACATACATCTGGCCGTCGGCGGGGTTGTAGTCAACATCGAACGGCTGGCTCAGTCCGGTATTGCCAACGAAGCTGGCGGCCCCGGTGTTCGCGTCGATCGAGAAGAGTTCGCCGCTCTGCGCCGTGAGGAAAAGCCCTCCCGTGATCGGGTCGAACCCGAGGCCAACCAGGGAAAGGCCATCGGTCCCGCCGCCGAGCTGGCCGATCGTGGTGGTCTGGCCGGTGACGGGGTCGACGGTGATGAGCTCGGCGAACTGGGGCGTGCCGGGGACGCTCTCGACGACGGCGTAGACCGTTGAGGTCGCGGTGTCGGTGGCGATGCTGACGAAGTCGCGGTCGGGGTTGACGCTGCTGATCTGGCCTCCGTCGGTGGTGCTGAGCCGGAGGAGGGTGTGGTTGTGCATGGCGAAGACGAACGAGGCGTCGAAGCCGGGGGCGAGGTCGAACCATCCTGGGCCCGCGAGCGGCCCGACCATGATGTCGCTGGCGTTGGAGCCGGTCTGGCCCCGGTACAGCCCGCCATCGTGATTTTCCAGCACGAAGAATTCGCCGAGACCGGCGGAGGCCTGAGAGGTGAAGGCGGCGAGGGCAACGGCTGCGATGGACAGACGGATCGCGAAGTGTGAGCGGTTCATGATTTCTCTCCGGGTGGTGGGTGGCGGTGGCCCCGATGGGCTCCTCCTCGGGAGCAGGCGGGAACGGTGAGTCGGAGGGACAGCGAAGAGATCAAGAAATCACACATACAGGGAAACCCTGTGCTATTGCCGGGAATGATTGGGCGATCGGGGCGGATAATCTGTTGAAACAATTAACGCGCCCGAGACTTACCCGACAGCCCCCCGGAGACCTCGAATGGACACCATTGACGCGATCTACGCCCGTCGCTCAGTCAAGCAGTTCGACCCAAACCACACGATGCCCGAGTCGGACATCACCAAGCTGCTCGAAGCCGCGATTCAGGCCCCGACGAGCTTCAACATCCAACACTGGCGGTTCGTGCTGGCCCGCGACCCGGAACTCCGCAAGCAGATCCGCGCGAACGGCAACGATCAGGCGCAGATGACCGATGCGAGTCTGCTGATCATCATGACCGCGGACAAGGACGCGTGGAAGAAGTCGCCTCAGCGGTACTGGCAGAACGCGCCGAAAGAGGTGGCGGATCTGCTGGTGGGCTGGATGGGGCCGTTCCACGAGGGGCGCGAGTGGCTGCAGCGCGATGAGGCGCAGCGCTCGATCGGCATGGCGATGCAGACGATCATGCTCGCCGCCAAGAGCATGGGCTACGACTCGTGCCCGATGATCGGCTTCGATATCGAGAAGGTGGCCGAACTCATCAACCTGCCCGGCGACCATGTGATGGGCCCGATGATCGCGATCGGCAAGGGAACGAAGCAGCCGTGGCCCAAGCCGGGTCAGCTCCCGCTGAGCGAGGTGGTCATCGAGAACCGGTTCGCCTGAATCTTCTTGGGTGCATGAAAACAGCCGGCACGGGATCGCTCCCGTGCCGGCTTTCGCGCGGAGTTCAGGACTTCTCCTGCTTTCTCGCGCGTTTCTCCTTGCGCTCGGCCTCGCGCCGGAGGCGTTTGGCTTCGGCGAAGACGGCGTTGCCGAATTCCTCGCTCATGCGGACGAGCGCGTAACGCCGGGTGTCCAGCGTCATCGTCCCGCCGCAGGGCTTGCGCACGAAGACGAACGGCAGGCAGTACTCGATGACCTGCATCGCGGCGGGCAGGTCCTCGTCCCACGGCATGAGCGAGACGCGGACCGGTTCGGCATCCGCGTTCATCTCGCCGAACATGCCGCAGGGCATGAACTCGGCGCGCACGCGCAGGACGGCGATGTAGATCCCGGCGGCGTAGTCGTCGGGAGCGAGGGCCCTGGCCAACTGGCCGACCGGGGCCGTTTGCAATGTGGGGATCATGGGATTCCTCATGAGTGAGAACAGAGTGACAGCGATCGCCGACGGATCGGCGCAGAGCAGAGCGTTGAGAAGCACTGCGCGGGCCGAGGGATCGATCGCGCACGCGCTTCAAAGCGGTGGGGGCAACGGGCTGGAGTGGGTGGGGGAGGCGCTCAGATGGAGCGCATATTCAGGTTCGCGCTCGAACTGCCGAGCCACCCCACAAGACCACTCGCGCGTTGCACGCGGGTCATCGGATCGGGATGGTTCATGCGGAGGGCAAACATGACGGGGGGTCCTGAACGGATGCTGCACGGCGGAGCGCCCGACTTCGGCGCAACCGGGGTGAGGAAGATAACTCCGAAGACGCTCGGGTCAACCGGTTTGTTCCCGATTCGTCGAGAAAAGTGTGATTTGCTACGCTTCAGCCCAGCGGCTTCTTCTCGCGCTTGCCCGCGAGGTAGCTCTCCATGATCGTCGAGCCGAGGTCTCCGGCGGTGCAGTAGAACGCGACGCCTCGCACGAGGCGCGTGAGCTGGTCGATGAAGCCGACCCAGTCCATGCCGTAGTACTCCTCGATGAGCGCGAACGAGGAGATGCGGATGCCCTCCTGCGAGCAGCGGAACGCCTCTTCGAGCGTCGCTTCGGCGGATGAGATGCTGGGCGGGTAGATCAGGTTGAGCATCTCGTGCCCCGGCCCGGCTTTGGAGGTGGTCAGGTGTGCCGTGGGCTGGCCGTCGGTGATGATGAAAATCTGCTTGTTCTGCGAGCCGGTGCGCGAGAGCTGCTGGCGCGCGAGGCGCAGGGCGTGGTGCAGGTTCGTGAAATGCGGGTGCGTCTGGTCGGCCTGATCGAGCGGCACGCGCACTCGGATTTCCCACTCGCGCGTCGTCACCGGCTTGGGCATGACCAGCGGCAGATCGGGCTCGCGGATGCGCTCGGCGGTCGACGCGAAGCCGATGAACTCAACGGAGTCGAGCGGGAACTTCTGGCGGACCATCGCCGCCATCCCCATGGCGACGCGCTTGGCTGCGATGTGCCGGCCGTAGCGCATCATCGATCCGGAGAGGTCGATCAGGATGCACAGCGCCGAGTCGGTGGAGGACTCGACCTGGTGCAGTTCGAAATCGTCGGCGTGGAATTTCAGCGGGAGCTTGGGTCCGTCCGAGCCGGAGGGGTTCTGGCGGACGGTCCGCTGGATGGTGTTGCGAAGCGTCGGGCCGAGGGCGAGTTCGGAGAGCGGGTCGCCGAACTGGTAGGGCTTGGTCCCCTCGGTGCGTTCGCCGGCGCGCCCGGGATCGGCGGTGGGGTGGCCGTCGCGCACGCCGGGCTTGAGGTTCCGGAAGATCTCGAGGAAGGCCCGGTGCTGCATGCCCCTGTGCATGCGGGGGGTCATGCGCAGCGACCCATCGGGCTCGCGCTCCAGCAGACCCGCCTGGATCATGTCCTCGATGAGTTGGGCGATCTGCTCATCGGGGTGCTCGTCGAGCGCATCGAGCCCATCCTGACCATATTCGACGATGAAGTCGACCAGGCCCGAGGACGGGAAGAGATCGTCGGGGGAGAGGAACTTGCCCGGCCCGTCGCCGATGAGTTCGCTGTAGGTGATCTTGCGCGCCATGGCGGATCGTAGGCGCTGCCCAGACCTTCAACGGCCTCGGGGATCACTCGCCAGCGCTGGCTTCCATCTGAAGCGATGCGAGGGCCGTGGCCTTGTCGGGGGCGAAGTCGAAGACCTTGTCGAGGCCGGTGAGCATCATGATCGACCAGACCGCGTCGCGCGTGCCGGCGATCTTCATCTTCGAGCCGCGGGCGCCGACCACCTTGCGCACCCGGAGGAACTGGGCGATGTTCGACGAGTTCACATAGGTGACCTCGCTCATGTTGATGACGATGTTCGCCTTGGCGTTGTCGTCGGTCTTTTCGAGGCGGGCGAGCAGCTCGTTGAGCTCCTCGGACAGACTCGGCTCATCGGCGAGGTCGCAGATGATGATGGTGTCGGACCAGTCGGTGGCCATGGTTTCTCTCCATTGAGATCGGGTGGCGGCCGATCGGTCAGAGGATCTCGATCACCTCGAAGCGGATCTCGCCTCGGGGTGCGTCCACGCGGATGGTCTCACCGATCCGCGCTTTCATCAAGGCCTCGCCCATGGGAGAGTTCGCCGTGACCTCGGTGACATCCTCGGGAGCCGAGCCCGTGGCCTCACCGACGAGCACGAACAGTTCCTCATCGCCGTACTTGAGGTCCTTGAGCTTCACGGTCGCGCCGAGGAAGACCATGTCGTCCGGCACCGCATTGTCGCTGATGACCGACGCCTTGGAGATCCGCTCCTCGAGACGCCGGATCTCCGCCTCGTTCATGCCCTGGTCCTCACGCGCGGCGTGGTACTCGGCGTTTTCCTTGAGGTCGCCCAGGGCCCGTGCTTCTTCGATCCGCTTGGTGATCTCGGGGCGCTTGGCCAGAGCCGCTTTCAGACGCTCCTGAAGCTTGGCTTTTTCTTCGGCGGTGATGACATCCATTTCGTGCACTCCGAAAACAAAACCGTGGCTCGCTGGCCACGGCGGGGATCGTTCCGTTCGGGCCATACTGTAACCGAACGGGCTTCTCGATGGAAGAGATATCTATCGACGGTTTTCCCCAGCACTGCCGGGTATTCGTGGGGCTTCCTGCTGGTGGTCGTGCTCCCAGGGGGACCAGATCGCGGCGATCGCGAACGCGCCGACCGCCACCAGCAGCGGGGCCGCGATCAGCGCCCACTCGGCGAGCGTCAACGCCGCACGCATGTTCGGGGGCGAGTCGGTGATCGCCGGCGCGGCGGTGAACGGCGAAGCGTACGCGAACAGGCCGACACCCAACCCCCCGACGCCTCCGCCACCACCGGCGGTGGTGGGGCCGGTCTGCGGCACCAACCCGAGCCATCCGGCGATGACCGTGAGCGCCGGGCCGAGCCCGACGGTGACGAGGATGGCCAGCATGGCCAGCCCTCGCGTCGCAGGCGATTGCTCCGGGTCGCGCAGCGCCCAGTAGACCGGGGCCGTCGTCAGGATCGCCCAACTCATGATCAGCAGGATCAGCGCCACGGCGATCGGCAGCGGCCAGTTGGTGAGCATCGGCATCGGGATCATCACCGCCGCGATCGGCAGGAGGACGATCATGAGGTCCACCACGATCGCGCGCAGCGGCTTGCGCGGGCGGTACTGGCTGAGCCGCGTCATCGGGAACAGGATGCACGCGCCGATCATCGCCAGGAAGATCATCGCCTGGCACCCGAAGGTGAACTGCACGCGCGACGGCATGCCCACCGAGCGCACCGCGAAGATCGTCAGCAGCGCCGAGATCATCAGGTACAGCGACCAGAACAGCGCGAAGAAGCGCGGCTCGGCCTTGCGGTGCGCCCACGGATCGCCCCGGCGCTGGCGCAACTCCGGCACGAACACCATCGGCCCGAGCCGGAAGCCGCTCCGGGCCGGTTCGGTCAGCGGCTCATCGGGAAGGTCGGCGGGATGGATGTACTCCGTGCCGTCCGGCCCATAGACCACGGTGGGGGGGCGGTTCAGCTCGATCTCGTCCGGGAAGGGATCGAAGATCGGGTCATCGTCGTCAGGGTGACGCGACCGCCGGGGCTGGGATGGGTTGATCGGGGGCTCAGCCACCCCCGGATGGTACCTGATCGATGAACAGGGCCTGCAGGTTCAAGACCAGCGGCTGCCCGGGCTTGTCTTCGCCCCGGGCCCGACCCGTCACGATCATCGCCACCCGCTCGAGCCGGGTCTGGTAGTCGATTTCCCCAGGGAGGGGTCCCTCGGGCCGGGGGACCGAGCCCCAGACCAGCGTCGCACCGCGCCGGGTCTTGAGTCGCATCGAGCGGGCACCGCCCTCGACATAGCCCCGCAGGTCCACCCCGGCGATCTGCTGCATGTCCTTCCACTGGAACGACCGGCCCTCGCGGGCGTTGTCGGCGAGATACCTCAGCAGGATCATCGCGTCCTCGACATCGCCCCCGGTCCAGAGCTCGTTGTACGGCGGCGGCGGGGCGTAGGGGTTCGATACCCGCAGGTAGTCCTCGGGAGGCGGGGCTCCGGTGGGCAGACGCATGTGCACCGCGTCGAGCCCGACCAGATGCAGGCCGTTGACATGCTCGACCACGGCCTCGGGCGTGCGCCACTCGCCGCTGATCCGGACCACATTGCCCGGCAGGCGCCGGACCGTGGGACCCGAGCGGAACCAGCCGGTGTCGGCGAGAGCGTTCTGGATGCTCACGAGGGCTTCATGATCGAAGGGGTCGCTGCCGGCCCTGCCCCAGGCGAAGGCCTCGAACTCGCGCATGGTCTCGAGGATGAACGGCTCGACCGGACCCCCGGAAACGGCGGGGTTGGCCCAGTTCGGCCGGACCAGGTCGATGGTCGGCTCCTCGGCCCGGATCTCGGCGACCCGCGCCTGCAGGTGACCCGAGCCGACGATCCAGAGGATCAGGGTCGCCCCGATGAGCGTCGCCGCGCCGATCCGCCCGGCGTGGTCCATGACATGGGCGAGGCCGCCGAGGGTGGTGTCCCACGCATCGCGCAGGCGGGCGAAGAGGCCGGGCGAGTCCTTGGCCTTCTTCTTCGATTTGCTGGGAGATTTGGAGGATTTGCGAGCCATAGTGCAGGTACTTTCGGCGAATCCGGGCGGTTCGGTGCAGTTTGGGGTAAGGCAGTGATGGCTGGGTGGCGTGGTCTTCACGCAGTGAAGCCCACGACTGGGCCGGAACGAAAAACCCTCCGCCACATGGCTTGCTGGGTGCCGGGGTCAAGGCCGACAAGGTCGGCCGCAGGCCCCGCGGAGCGCGGAGTTGCCGTAAGTGTCGTCAGGCGTTCGGCTGATTTCGGCTACTGGTGAGTTCGGCCGTGGGCTACGCTATGCTTAGACCACCGGTGGCATAATCTTCGCGCAGCGAAGCCCGCGGGGAGACGCTTTGGGCGATGTGCAGCGAGGTAGCGCGCCACACTGCTCGGACGGACTGTCATGCTCTTCATTTTTCCAATGTGGGACAATGAGTCGCAAAGACTTGGCAAGAAGCGATGTACTCCCGTGGGTTATGCGCTTGATGGCATCGCCCAATTGGCTGGATTTTTATCACTGATCGCTATTTTGATTTGGTTCGTCTATCTCATTTATCGACTTGTTGTCGGTTCGTTTGAGTGGTCACTGCTGCTCTTCATCCCAGCCGTATTTGCCGTAGGCATCATCTGCCAGATTCTTTACAACTTGTCATGGCGGCTCGCTTACAAGCGAAGTTTCAGATACGACTACGACCTTCGAGAAGCAAGCTGGCAAGAAGGTGATCGCCGCGTGACATTTAAGTCCACTGACTTAAAGGGTTGAGCACAAGGATCCGCAACTGCAAATTCTTGCAAATTTTCAGGGCGGCTATTCAACGCCGTGAGTGGCTCAGGAACCTTGCGGCCCGGCACTGGCGGGCAAGCCGCCAGTGGCACCCTGAACCGCATGATCCGCCACCGCCGCCTCGATCAGCCGCTCACACAGCGCGAGCATCGGCAGCCCCGTGTGGGCCGCGGCTTTGGGGAGCAGGGAGTGGCTGGTGAAGCCGGGCATGGTGTTGATCTCGAGGAAGTGGGCGGTTCCGGCCCGCTCGTCGTACATGTAGTCCGCCCGGGCGAGGTGGCGGATGCCCATCGCCTCGGCCAGCGCGATCGAGAACGACTGCATCGCGTCGGTCACTTGCTCGGGCAGTTCCGGGGCGACGGTGTACACCGTGTCATCGCGCTGGTACTTCGCGGCGAAGTCGTAGAGGTCCGTCGCGGGGCAGATCTCGACCAGCGGCACGCGCAGCAGGGCCGGGGTGGGGTGACCGGAGGGGCCCGCGGGCCCGGCGATCATGCCGCTGGTGAATTCGCGACCCGGCGTGAGCGGCTCGGCGATGTAGGCCTTGGGCTCGGCACGGATCGCCCGCAGGGCCTCGGCCCACTGCGCTTCGGTCCTGACGATGTGCAGCCCGACCGTCGAGCCCTCGAAGTTCGGCTTGGCGACGAAGGGCAGCGGCAGGGGAAGATCGTCGGAGGCCGGGTTGACCAGTTCGGTGCGTGAAACGCGGATCACCTCGGCGAGCGGCTGACCGGCGAAGCGTTCGAGAACGGTCGTCGCGATGCGCTTGGTCTCGGCCTTGTCGATCGCGCGACGGGCGGCGGGGGGCTGGCAGCCGACATAGGCAATCCCGCCATGAACCCCCCCGCATCGTTCGAACAGTTCCTGCAGCGGCCCGCCCTCGCCCCAGCGCCCGTGCAGAGCGGGAAAGACGCACGCCGCGTCGTGGCGCGCGATCAGATCGGCCAGTTCCTGAGGCGTCGGGCGGTCGATGACTTCATACCGCGGCTCGAAGCGCTGCGATCCCTTGAGCGCTTCGAAGATCCCGGTGGCGGATTCGATGGAGACGGGGCGCTCGGCGTCGGGTCCGCCGGCGAGGACGAGGACGATCGGGCGGGCTTCCGGGGGGGGGGCGCTCACGGCTCGGTCCTCTGCCAGACTTTGACCTCGCGCTCGAGACGCACGCCGCAGAACGCGTGAACGCGCTGCTCGACTTCGTTCATGAGGTCGATGATGTCCTGGGCGGTGCAGCCGTCGTGGGTGACGATGAAGTTCGCGTGTCGGTCGGAGACCTCGGCCCCGCCGATGCGCAGGCCCTTGCAGCCGGCGTCGTCGATGAGCTTGCCCGCCGAGACGCGCTGGCCCGCGCCTGGCAGGCCCGGTCCGACGGCGAGCGGGTTCTTGAAGCAGCAGCCCGCCGAGCGCTCGGCCATGGGCTGGGTCTTCTTCTTGTAGGCCATGACCTCCTTGAGCCGCTCGCGCAGCGCGGGCCGGGCCTTCTCGGAGACCTTGCGCAGGCGAAGTTCCACGCTGGTGAGGACCAGGTGCTCCAGCCCGGAGTGGCGGTAGTCGAAGCTGATCTGGTCGGCCGGGATGACCAGCTCGGCGCCGGTCGAGCTCATGGCGTGCACGCGCGTGACGAGTTCGGCGATCGAGCCGAACGCGCCGCCCGCGTTCATGATCACCGCGCCGCCGATCGTCGCCGGGATGCCCGCGAGCGATTCCAGCCCCGCGTAGCCCTCGCGCACGGATTCCACGATCAGGCGCGGCAGGTTCGCCCCGGCCTGCGCGTGCAGGATCACCTCATCGGCCGTCTCGCCGGGCGTGTACTCGACGGCCTCGAGATCGACCAGATCGACCACCAGCCCGTCCACGCCGTCGTCGTGGACCAAGAGGTTCGCGCCGTCGCCCAGCACGCGGATGGTGTGCCCGGCGTAGGCGACGAGGCAATCGGCGAGTTCCTCGAGGTCGGCGGGCCGGGCGTACCGGTCCGCGCCACCGCCGACCCCGAACCAGGTGTCGATGGGCTTGTTGAATTCGATGATGTCGTAGAGCGTGCGGCTCATTGTGGCCCGGGCTCCGCAGTATTGGCGGTGGCGTGCATAGTTGTACCGTGCCTTGGCTCGAGTGGCGGAGAGGTCATTTTGGCGAAGTCGTTTCCGGTAGGTTGTTGAAATACGCGCAGACCGAATTCCTCTGCGATCGAGAGAAGATGATCGAAGATATCTGATTGAGCATTCTCATAGACGGCCCAGCGGGTGTCCTTGATGTGCGTCCAGATTTCCAACGGCAGCCCCTGCGGGCAGGGGTCGAGTTGGCGGACCAGGGTGGTCATGTCCTGGTTTACCAGTTGATGGTTCTTGAGGTACTGGAGGATGTATGCGCGGAAGGTGCCGATGTTGGTGAGATGACGGGAGTTGGCTTTGATTTCGGCATCGCCATCGGTGCGGTGGATGCGGTTGTATTCGGCAAGATCGCTCACTTTGCCGGCAATATACTCGTGGAGAAGGCGGTATTTGCTGAAGCGCCGGATCTCTTCCTCGGTCAGGAAGCGGATGGTGGTCATGTCGATGTGGAGGGGACGCTTGATACGGCGCCCTCCGGCTTCGACCATGCCGCGCCAGTTTTTGAATGAGTGCTCGAGGAACTTATGTGTGGGGATGGAAGTGATGGTCTTATCCCAGTTTCGGACCTGCACGACATTGAGGGAGATGTCGATTACATCGCCGTCGGCGTTGAACTGGGGCATCTCGATCCAATCGCCGTTGCGGATCAGATCGTTGTTGACGAGTTGGATGCCGGCGACCAGCGACAGGAGTGTGTCGCGGAAGATTAGCAGGATTACAGCCGTCATTGCGCCGAGGCCGGTGAGGAAGATCCACGGCGACTCGCCGAGCAGTGCCGCGAGGATGAAGATGCCGGTGGCGCAGTAGATCAGGATTTTGGCGATCTGCAGGTAGCCCTTGATGGGCCTGCCGTGCGAGATGGGGTAGCGGTTGTAGATCGCCAGTACCGTGTTGAGCAGCGCGCCGATGGCCAGGGCGATGAGCAGCACTGCGCCAGCCTGCGCGATGCGTTGGACGATCTCATGCACCGCATCGGGGATATGCGGCGTGAGCGCGACACCACGAGTAAAGATGATGATCGGAACCAGCGGGATCAGTCGATGCAAGACCTTCTGCTCGATCACGACACCAGCCCACCAACTCGGCAGACGATTGAGCGCGATGGTGACGAAGCGCACTACATACCGTTTGACTAAAAAGTGCGCTAGCCACGCGATGAGCGTGACTGCGCTCAGGCCGAGCAGCGTCTGCGCCCACGGGTACGCGTCGAGCCATCCGATCCAGCTCTCAAATGCGTACTCCACGCTCCCATCGGGGACGGCGGCGCTTTCCACGGGCGAAGCATCAGATCCGGGTTCGATTGCGGTATCATCGGCCATTGGTGACTGATCGAGGTTGGCATCAATTTTGAGCATGCTCGCAAGTGTAGCGCGTGTGCCAGTGCATTCCAACTTTGAGGAAAGACTGTCCGGGACTCAATGCGAGATGTGCTGCGCCTTCACGAAATCATGCGCCACGCTGGTCACCGGTCCGGCTCCCATGACGACGACGAGATCGCCGGGCCGGACGATCTGCTGGAGCTGCTCGACGATCGCTCCGAAGGGGTAGAGGTGCATGGCGCGGATGTCCTGCTGGCGCAGCCGATCGACGAGGTCGGCCGCCGAGACCTTGGTCTTCTCGATCTCCGAGTCGCGCACGAAATAGATGTGGGGCACGATCACGATGTCGGCATGGGAGAACGACTGCGCGAATTCCTCCATGAGGAAGCGCGTGCGCGAGTGCTGGTGCGGCTGGAACACGCAGATCAGTCGCCCCTCGCGCTCCGACAGCTCCGCCTCCCGCAGCGCCCGCAGCGTCGTGTCGATCTCCGTCGGGTGGTGCCCGTAGTCGTCGTACACCCGGACCGTCCCCGAGTCTGAATCGCCCGACCGGACCGGCACATCGCCCAGAAGCTGGAGCCGCCGGTCGACGCCCGTGAAGCTCGCCAGCGCCGACTCGATCTTCGCCGGCTCCGCCCCCAGCCACAGCGCGAGCACCGCGGCGGTCGCACTGTTGGTCGCCATATGATCGCCCGGCTGGTTCACCGTCCAAGACAGATCGACCGGTCCGGATTCGAGGTCGGCCGTCAGGCGCACGCGCCGGGCCGTCGCGTCGTACTCGACCTGGTAGTCCGCCGCGGGGTTGAAGCCGATCGTGAACACCTCGCAGTCGAGCCCGGCGGTGACGACGCGCCGGTGCGCGCCGTCGTGGGCGATGAGCAGCTTCCCGCCGCGATCCGCGCCGGGCAGGCGCAGGGCGAACTCGTGGAACGCCTCGACCACTGCGTCGAGCGAGCCGTAGATGTCCAGGTGGTCGGCCTCGATGTTGTTGATCACGCCGATCGTCGGGTGCAGCTTGTGGAACGAGCGGTTGAACTCGCAGGCCTCGCCGATCAGCACGCCCGGCTCACCGGCCCGAGGCCCGGCGGGGATCGCGTCCGCGCCGAGGTGGAAGCCGGTCGGCAGGTCCCGGTCCGAGCGCCGGAGCTGCGGGCAGGTCGCGCCGACGATCACCGTCGGGTCGATGCCGCTTTGGATCAGCGTATGCCCGAGCATGCCCACGGTCGTGGACTTGCCGTGCGTCCCAGCGATCGCCACGCCCGTCCGGCCCAGCATGCACTTGCCCAGCGCCTCGGCGTAGGTCATCGTCGGCACCCCCGCGTTCACCGCGGCGGACAGCTCCGGATGGTCCGCCCCGATCGCCGCCGACGCGATGACCAGATCCAGCCCCTCCGGCAGCGATGCGCCGGTCTGATCGAAGCCGACCTCGATCCCGCTCGCCCCGAGCATTTCCGTGACCGCCGAGGCCGAGCGATCCGACCCCGTGATGATCGCGCCCCGAGCCATGAGCATCTGGGCCAGCCCGGACATGCCGCACCCGCCGATGCCGATCAGGTGGCAGCGGGCACCGGAGACTTGGAATGGCTGGCTGAACGCCGGGGACATGGTGGGGAGTTCTGAAGTGCGTGAGGTTCGGGCCGGCTGAGCATTCGTCATACTGAAGGTATCGGCAAGCGGGCGTGGGCGTGAGGAAATTCTGTCGCCCTCCATGCGGTAGTGTGGTCGCATGAATCACGATGGTGCCTCCTACAAAATCGCCTGCCTCTGCGAACTCCGCGATGACCGCGGGCGATACCTCCTGCTGCACCGCGCCAAGTCCCCCAACAAGGGGCTGTACTCGCCCATCGGCGGCAAGCTGGAGACCTCAATCGGCGAGAGCCCGGCCCGCTGCGCCCAGCGCGAGATCGAAGAGGAAGCGGGCATCACGATCGCTCTCGACCGCCTGCACCTCGCCGGGATCATCTCCGAGGCCGGCTACCGCTCGGCCGACGGCTCGCCCCCGACGCATTGGCTGATGTTCTGGTACCGCGTGCTTGGGCCCGTCGCCGTAGAGCGCATCGACTTCGACGAGGGCCGCCTGGAGTGGATCGAGCCCGAGCGGATCATGGACCTGCCCCTGCCCCACACCGACCGCACCATCATCTGGCCCACCGTGCTCGACCACGAAGCCAAGGGCTTCTTCAGTCTCCACATCGACTGCACCGCCGACCCGATCCGCTGGTCGCTGGAGCAGTCGGAACTCGGTTGAAGCTTCAGGCGGGCTTGCCCAGCCCCGCCTGCACCAGCCAGTACCCCGCCGCGGCGAGCGCGATGCACAGCACCGTCGTCGCCAGCACATACCCCGCCGCCGCGCCAACCTTGCCGTCCTGCAGCATCCGCAGCGCTTCCACCGAGAAGGTCGAGTAGGTCGTGAACGCACCGAGCAGGCCGACCGCCAGCCCCGCCTGCAGCGCCGGGGGCAACTGCTCGGGCCGGGCGAGCGTCCACGCCAGAAGGCCCCCGAGCAGCAGCGAACCCGCCGCGTTGATCGCCAGCGTCGCCCGCTCGGGGTGCTCGGGCATCAGCCGCGCCCCCGCGTGGCTCACCATCGCCCGGAGCACCGCTCCGATCGCCCCGCCCAGTGCGATCGCCAGCAGGTGCGAGCCGGGCAGCATCGACGGCTCGACGCCGGACTCCAGCGCTGGGGGTATGTCGGGGGAACCGGGCATGGAACCCCATCGTACCGTGGGGTGATCCGATCGTTCCTACGCGGCGTATTTCGTGCAATGACGGCGTATAGTGTGAACATGCACAGCCATACCCCGATCTTCAGATGGGCAATCAGGGCGAGCGCGGCGGTCTGCCTGGCGCTGCTGACCACCCTCAGCGCGATCGGTCAGGACGCTCCCGCCAACCCCGCTCCCGCCCCCTCCCCGGCTGCACCCGCGCCGGTTCCGGCGTTCCGTCAGGCCGACAATCTGGCCGTGATCACCATCAAGGGCGAGATCGACGCCGTGACCTCCATGAGCGTGCGCCGGCGACTGGCCGAGGCCGAATCCGCCGGAGCGAACGCCATCGTCATCGAACTCGACACCCCGGGCGGTGCCGTCGGCGCGGTGCAGGAGATCACCGCCGAACTCAAAGCCACCAGTCTGCACACCATCGCGTGGGTCCGGCCCGATGCCTACTCAGGCGGCGCGATCATCGCGATCGCCTGCGATGAGATCATCGTCAGCTCGAATGCCACCATGGGCGATGCAGGTGTGATCAGCATGTTCGGCCTGCAGGAAGGCATTCCAGCCAACGAACGGGCCAAGATCACCGCGCCCCTGATCGCCGAGGTCGTCGACTCAGCCCGCCGTCACGGTTACGACGAGGTGCTGGTCCAGTCCTTCCTCACCCTCGGCGTCGAGACATGGCAGGTCCGCGACAAGCGGACGGGCGAGGTCCATTTCCTGACCGAGCGGGAGTATCGCGCCCTGTTCAGGCAGGCCCCCCCACGCAACGAAGAGCCCTTCATGGCCTCGGGCGGTGAGTTGAATCTGAAGGATTCCGGCGAGCGGATCTACGGCGACGGGCCGATTGCCTCTCCCCCCAGCGATGGCGAGGGCGTGGTCCCCGGCTCCAACCAGATCACGCGCGAGATGCAGGAATCGGCGAACCTCTCGCTGACCACGCTGCGTAGCCCGGGATCCAGCCGCCCGAACTTCTCGCAGGAAGACCCCGACAACTACGAGTATGTCCGCTACGCCACCGATGGAAACGCGTTTCTCACGCTCAGCACGCAGGGGCTCCGCGAATTCGGCTTTGCCAAGGCCGTGGTCGACAACGACGACCAACTCCGGCAGTTCACCGGAACCCCGGCTGGACAGCTGGCCCGCCTTGATCAGACCTGGTCGGAAAATCTCGTCAAGGTCATGACGCAGGGAGTCAGCGGCCTCGCGATCCGGGGCGTGCTCATCGTTCTCTTCCTGCTCTGCCTGTTCATCGAACTTTCCATGCCAGGCACCGGGGCTTTCGGGCTGATCGCGCTCGTCGCGCTCGCCGGGCTGGTCGTGCCGCCGATGATGATCAACGCCGCGGGCTGGTGGCCTGCGGTCGTGATCGTGGCCGGGGTGATCCTGATCCTGATCGAAGTGCTCATCATGCCCGGCACGGTTGTGACCGGCCTGCTCGGCCTGCTCTGCGTGCTCGGCGGCCTGATCGGCACCTTCGCCGGCGCGGGCGAGTTGTTCCCCGGTCAGGGCGAGGGCTCGGGGGCGGACCTCGCGTGGGCCGCGAGCATCGTGCTGCTGTCGGTCTTCGGCGCGGGCGTGGGGATGTACCTGTTCAGCCGCTACACCAAGTATGTACCGATCGTGAACATGCTTGTTTTGAAAGATCCGCCGAAGGCATCGGAGTCCATGCTGAGCGCGATGGGCGCGAAGATCGACCCCGATGCGCCCGCGAAGGTCGGCGACCAGGGCGTGGCCACCACCCGCCTCATGCCCTCGGGGCAGGCCGAGATCAACGGCGAACTGGTCGATGTCGTCGCCGAGCGGGGCGCGATCGACCAGGGCCAGCGCGTGCGTGTGACAAGCGCGACCCGATACCGCGTGGCGGTGGAAGCGGTCGATGCGGTTTCCGAGTCAGGCGATGAAGGAGCACTGGCGTGAGCGAGTACCTCATCTGGGCGGTCTCATTGCTGGGGATCGCGGCTCTGCTGTTCGTCCTCGAGATCGTGATCCCCTCCGGCGGCATCATCGGGCTGGTCGCGGTTGCTGCGGGGCTGGGAGCAGTGGTCGCGTTCTGGTTCGAGAGCCCGACCTGGGGCATCGTGAGTCTCGCCGGTCTTCTCATCATGGTGCCGGTCTGCATCAATTTCGCGCTCAAGGTCTTCCCCAACACGCCCTTCGGCAAGAAGCTGATCCTCGGCGAAGACGAGGAAGACGAAGAGGAACTCGCCCGGATCGAGCAGGCCCGGCGAGAAGAAGAGCAGAAGCGCCAGGCGCTCATCGGCGCCGAGGGAACGACCGTCACGCCGCTGCGCCCCGGCGGCAGCGTCAAGATCGACGGCGTCACGATCGAGGCCACCAGCGAAGTCGGCATGATCGATGCCGGTATCCCGATCAAGGTCACCAAGGTCGACGCCTTCGGCGTGCGGGTCCGCCCGCGATGACGCCGGATGTCGTCGTGTACATCGTCATCGGTGTGATCGCGCTGGTTCTGTTTGTGCTGATCGGGCCGCTGGTCAATCTGTACATTCAGGCGAAATTCTCGAACGCGCCGATCCCTTTCGCGCAGATCGTCCGCATGCGGCTCGCCGGTGTCGATCCCATGACGGTGGTCATCACGCACATCCGGATGGTCAAGGGCACCTCGAACCACATCCCCGTGTCCGAACTGGTCGACCACTACCTCGCCGGCGGCCGCCTCCCCTCGGTGGTGAATGCGCTGATCACCGCTGAAGTGGGGAAATTTGATCTCACATGGGAAGAGGCCTGCCTCGCCGATCTGGAAGGCCGGGATGTCCTCGAGGAGGCACAGGAGCGACTCCGTCAGATCCGGCTTGCAAGAGGCGAGGCCGTTGACCCCACCGATTGACCCGGCTGATTGACCCAATTGGGCCTTCGGGTGGGCTATGATGCGGTCACGCATCGTTCCGGGGCTTATCCCGGTTGAGCCGCCCTGCACGCAGCAGATCGAGGAAGCAATTTTATATGGGTGACACCGTTCTCTATGTGATTCTCGGGATCATCGCGCTGGTCCTGATCGTCCTGGCCGTCTTCCTGTTCCAGTTCCTGAACCTCTACATTCAGGCCCTGTTCAGCAAGGCCCCCGTCGGGATCTTCGACCTGATCGGTATGAAGTTCCGGAAGGTCGATCCCAAGACCATCGTCATCAGCCGCATCCGTGCGGCCAAGGCCCAGCTCGATGTGTCCGTGAACCAGCTCGAAACGCACTACCTCGCCGGTGGCCGGGTGCCGAGCGTGATCAACGCCCTCATCGCCGCCGACCGCGCGAAGATCGACCTGCCGTGGGACACCGCCTGCGCGATCGACCTCGCCGGACGCGACATCCTCGACGCCGTGCAGACCTCCGTGAACCCCAAGGTCATCGA
>CBFGVX010000063.1:0-18816 GCA_965652425.1 uncultured bacterium
TCGCCGCCCGAACCCGCTCCGGGTCGTCGGCTTCGAGCGCGATCGCGGCTTTGAGGTCTCCGAACCCGGTCAGGTTCTCGGGCTGCTCGACCAGAATCGCCATCGAGCGAACCCCGTCCAGTTGCTCGACACTCAACCCGAGCAGCTGCTCGCCGATCGAGCCGAGCCAGCGTCCCACCGCCGGATCCGCGGCCGAACCCTGCGCCACCAGCAGTTCCGGGGTCTCCGGAAACGGCAGCGGACCGGTCAGCTTCGCATCACCCGACCTCCACGATTGCGCGAGCTCGGTTCCGGTCCGCGCCCGAATCCGCAGCTCCGCTCGAAGCGATTCGCCCGAAGGCACAAAATCGATCCGGATCGATTCCACTTCGTCGGGCACCGATCCGCCGAGCGATTCGGTCTGGGCCGCGTTCCGCTGCCCCGCACGGCCCAGAAGATCCGCGAGCACGGCGATCGAGTCATCTCCGGCAAGGGTCAGCCGGACCGGCGCTGTGAGCGGCTCCGCGTCCTGCTCGCGCAATCCCGTCAGCAGCGCTGCCGAGTTCGAGATCGCCAGATGATCGTCGGGCAACGCTCTGGCGAAGTAATCCATCCCCGCGAACGCGAACTCGAACAGCCCCGCGTGATCGGCCGACGGCAGCGCATCGAAGTTCGCCGCGAGCATCGTCGGCCGCTCGCTCGGGATCACCGCGACAAACCGCGTCGTCCCGTCATCTCCATCGCGCACGAACCCGATGGCGATCGGCCGGCCCGTGTCCGCACCCGGCGAGAGATTCGACACGCTCAGCAGCCGGTTCGCGCTCGGCAGCCAGTCGATCGGCGCTGCGCGCACCAACTCGCGCATCGCCTGATCCGCCTCGCCGATGCTCGTCATGCTCAGCACCAGGTCTGGCCCGCCGGGAATACCCTGCGCCCAGTTCGGAGCGTCCGCCCAGGCGATGCTCGCTCCGGTCGAAATCATCAGCGATGCAAGCGCGGTACCGATCGTACGGGTCATGGCTCTGCCTTCCTGAAATGAGCGTCTGCTCGGTAGGGTGAGTATAGGATTCCCGCGATTGCGGCTCACCGCCCATCCAAAGCCCGCCAGGAATCGCTAGATTTGCGCCATGCACGATGCCCTCGCCATGCTGGTCAGCGGTCAATCTCTCTCGCGCGAGCAGTCCAGCGACCTGTTCCGATCCATCCTCTCCGGCGAGTCCGAGCCGGAGCAGATCGCCGCGGCACTCGCGCTCATCCAGTCCCGGGGCGTGACCACCGACGAGCTCATCGGTGCCGCGACCGTCATGCGCGAGCATGTCACCCCCGTCCCCATCGACGATGCCCTCCGCCCGCGCCTCATCGATACCTGCGGCACCGGCGGTGCCCCCAAAACCTTCAACATCTCCACCGCCGCCGCCATCATCGCCGCCGCCGCGGGCAACAGCGATGGCGAGCCGCGGCTGCTGGTCGCCAAGCACGGCAACCGCTCGCGCACCGGTCGCGGCTCTGCCGAAGTGCTCAAGCAGCTCGACATCAACATCGATGCCTCGCCGCAGCAGCAGGCCCACTGCCTTCAAGAGGCAGGCATCTGCTTCTGCTTCGCGATCCACCACCACCCGGCGATGCGCCACGCCGCCGCACCGCGCAAGGCGCTCGGCTTCCCGACGATCTTCAACCTGCTCGGCCCGCTGACGAACCCGGCCGGCGCACGCCGCCAACTCTTGGGTGTGTACGACGCGGATCGGCTTGAAGCCGTGGCCCACACGCTCGCCGCCCTCGGCACCGAGCGGGCCATGGTCGTGCGCGGCGACGACGGCTTGGACGAGATCACGACCACCACCACAACGACGATCGCTCATGTTCGAAACGGCGTAGTCGAGATGGAGTCGTTTGATCCTCGCTCAGTTGGGATCGAGCGATCGACGCTGGCCGATCTGCAGGCGGACGACCTCGACGAAGCCGCGTCGGTGATCCGATCGATCCTGTCGGGCGATCCCGGCCCGAAAGCCGACATCGCCGTGCTCAACGCCGCGGCGGCTCTGGTGGTGGGGGGTGTGGCGGAGACGATGGCGGAGGGGGTGGAGAAAAGTCGTGAGGCCATTCGACGGGGTTCTGCCTCTCGATGCCTTGCCGCCCTACAGGTCGCGAGCAGTTGACTAGCCAACAGTCGCTACAACGGATTTGGTCGTGGTGACTATCTGAGAATTATTGATTTCGTCCAGATTTATCTTGCACCCGGATCAGTCCCCCGATAATTTACGGGGCCATTCATATCAATCTGGAGGAAACACCAATGGCTGCTGCAATCATTTTCGGTCTGGTTGTCGGGATACTGATCGGATCGCTCATCGTAAGTGCAGTTCTGATGCCCACACTCCGCATCATGATCAAGGACCAGTACGGCTTCGGCTACATCTATAATACTGTGCTGCCGGCGATGATTGTCGGCACTGTCATGAATGTGATTATCGAATATTTCATGGCCAACGCCCAGGAAGTCGAATTCGGTCAGGCCTCTGGAAACTGGTTCAATTGGCCTGTGACACTCGCTGTTCTGACATACTTCATCAACAAGCGGCATGCGGCTTCAGTGGTTCAGTCTTTCCTTGCAGCCCTTATCACTCAGGTGGTGCTTGTCGTGCTGTTCGTCGGTGTAGCGATTCTGTTGAGTCCTGGCGCTTGAGGTGAAGTTCCGATAGAAAACGGGCCGCCTCCATCAGGAGACGGCCCGCGTCGTGATGTCCGCTGAGTCGCGGAAATGGGAACCGGTTTCCGGAAGCGTTACCTTCCGGCGTTGTAGATGAAGCCGGCGTCGAGCGCCTTCTCGATCTTCTGCGAGATCTCCATCAGGTGGGCCCGCGAGTACGGATCGATCCGGTTCGACGCACCGCCATCGAGAACCCCGCCGATCTCCTCGTGCAGATCCTTGAGGGTCATGCGCGACAGGTTCGAGATCGGGCGTGCCGCCGCGCCGAACATGCCGCCGGGCATGCTCAGGTCGATCAGCCGGTCGATGTGCTCGGCCTGCAGGTTCCGACGCATGCTCGAGATCATCGGCTCGCGGACGCTGAACCGCTTGCTGACATCGCCGCCGAGTTCTTCCCAGACGGAGTCGGTCACCGTCGTCATCACCTCGTGCAGCGTCAGCGCGTCCTCGTCGGGAGCGACGATGAACTCGTTGTCGTACACGCGGCTGAGCGTCGTGGGGTTCATGATCGCCGTCATGATCGACGCCTGCAGACCGAGGATCCGGTCGTGCACCGGCCAGTTCGGCTCCTCGAGGCGGTTCCCAGGGTCCATCCAGGACTCGGTGGTCATGTGCCGCAGCAGCTCCGGTGTCAGGCCGAAGGCCTCATCGTAGAACGCGTTCTGCACAACGAACTGCAGCGCTTCACGCTGCTTCTCGGCCTCGACCGGACGCACCGGCTCGACCGCGTTCGGATCACCCTTCTGGTTGCGGCTCACATACGACCCGCCGATCCAGTTCGTCATGATGCCCAGCGCACCCGACTGCTCGCTCAGCGAGAGCTGGTAGCCGCGCCTGGCCTTGGCCCAGTTGTCGCCTTCCTTGACAAACTCGCTGAGCAGGTTCTCGCGGTAGAACCGAGCGATGTCCATCTTCACCTTGGCGTACTCGTGCGGATCAGCGCCGAGGTCGTACCGCCGGGAGAACGGGTCAGGACCGAAGGTGTCCTCGTCGCTGCCGTACTGCAGGCCCGGCTCCGTGTTGCGCTTGGCCACTTCCTTGGGATCGCCGAAGGTGTAGCCGTACTCGATCGCCCACATGTCGTACTCGCCGATGCCGATCGGGGCGTAGTCGCCCTGAACCGCATCGTCGTTCATGTTGATGTTCAGCGGGGCGTAGTCCATGACCGAGTTCGACCAGGGCTTCTTTCCCTTCACCTCTTCCGAGTTGATCTCGTCGATCGTGAAGATGCTCGTGCCCTTGAAGTTGTGACGCAGGCCGAGCGTGTGCCCGATCTCGTGGGCCACGAGGTGCGCCAGCAGCGGACCGACATACTCCTCGGGGAGACCGTCGATCACATTGCCGTCCGACTCGGCACCGCCGCGCATCTCGTCGAGCACGCCGGTGAGTTCGAGGTGCGTGCGCATCATCGTCATCGAGTAGGCCATGCCCATCGCCGCCGAGCACGCCAGATCGAGCCGGTCCTTGCCGACCACGAGCGGCTCGCCGTCATCGCCGAGGAAGTTCCAGTGCGTGCCGAGGTACGGCGTCGAGTCGCGCTCCTCCAGCCCCGCCGCGATCCGCGCCAGTCGCGCCTCGCGCTCGGCGATCATCGATTCGCGCTTCTCGGGAGACGCCAGGCGGATCCGGGGATCGTACTGAGGGCGCGTGTCAAGCCACGCCAGCGTCTCCGGGGTCATGCCCTCCATCAGCATGGAGCTCATCACATTCTCCCAGTCCATCGCGAACACGCGGAGCCACCCGTCGCCGAGCACCACATCCGCATCGAAGATCTGGCCCGTCTCCGGGTGAACGCGGCTCGGACCCACCGCAAGACCCCGGTCGTTGGACTGCCACACCACGAAGTTGTAGCGGGCGTCCTCCGGATCGATGTCCATGTTCGCGCCCGTCGCCATGTCCTGGTAACGAACCTCGATCGCGTCGCGGATGCCGACCTGCTCGAACGCCTTGTTCCACTGCAGGATGCCGTCGCGCACATACGGGCGGTAGCGCACCGGCACGGTGTGCTCGATGTAATAGACGATCGGCTCCTTCGGCGGGCTGAGCTTCAAGCTGGGATCGCGCTTCTCGAGGTGCCAGCGGTTCGCATACCGCACCCATTTCTGATCCGAGTTGTACGAGCCGAGGTCGCGATAGAAGGTGGTGAAGTACCCGACCCGGTTGTCCGCAGGACGCGGCTTGAAGCCGTTGCCGCTCGGAGGCGTGATCAGCGAGTACGCGAACGAACGAAGCTGCCCACTGGCGACCGGCCCCTCAACGGCGATCTCCACATTGTTCGGGAACGCCTTGGCCTTGACGATCTTGGTGAGGTTCGGGTTCAGCCCGTTGGCCGAGTTCCCGAAGAAGTTCCGCGCGCCGTTGACGAACATCGCATCCAGATCAATGACCGGTCCGCCGCCGGGTCCCATCGTGACAATGGGAACATCCAGCCAGACCCGGTCCGTGAAGTGCCGCTTGATCGAGGCCTTGGACTCGGCATCGCCGCTCGAGCGGGTCTGCATCTCCGGCTCGATCAGCGCGAGCCGGTTGTCAAACTTCTTCCAGTGCACATAGCTCGACCCGCCCTGCAGACCGGCCATCAGATCGCCGGACTTCACGGTCGTGTTCAGAATGAAACTGCGCCCCTCGAAGTTGCGGGGCAGCTCCGCCAGAATCTGACCGTCGCGCTCGCGCACCCAGAGGGTGTACATCGGCGCAGCGCCGTCCGTGGTCGAAACGACCTTGGTGTAGCCGTCGACGACCTGTTCGAACGGCGGGAAATTCTGAGCCGAAGCCGTCGAAGCCAGCCCCAACCCCAGCGTGAGCCCCGCGGCCATAACCATGGCGCGCGAAGCGTTCCTGTTGCGGATCCATCCCATTGCACAAACTCCTATCGGATTCACGACAATCCTCAGTGACAACCAGTGCGCGGCCTCGCCGCACACACCCCGAGCCATCGCTCGGCAGCAAAGGGTGCTACAGCCGACCGGCCGGGCTGGTGGCAACTATCGACCCGCGATCTGATCAGATCCCAAACTCGGTCAGTCGTCCGATAACACTTCCGCAGCAGCCGGGGGAGTATTCCGGTCAGGCAGCGGCGATTCGGGCATCCCGATCACCATCACCAGCACCGTGATCACCACAAAAAGCAGACCGGCCGCCTGAAACGAGCGGTCCCGGTACGCCAGCTCCGTCGGGTCATCGAACAGCCCGTGCTCCAGCACCAGAATGCAGCGCAGCAGCCCGAAAGTCGCGGGCAAAATCGTGAGCCACAGCAGGTTGAATCCCACGATCAGCGCGGGCTCTCTGGCCTGCACATAAAAGGCATACACCACCAGCGTCAGCACGGCGGAAATCACCACCGACATCTGCAGCATTGCGTCCGTGTAACTGCCCTGCACCCGCCGGTGCTGCTCCGCCAACGACCCCCCCTCGACCGACTCCCCCGCCAGAGTCCGCCGCTCGCCCAGCCGCTTTCCAAACGCCAGGAACATCGACAGGAAGAAAGTCACATTCAGCAGCCACACCGTCGGCTCGATCCCGACCGCGGCACAACCGCCCATCACCCGCAGCACAAAGCCCAGCGACAGACTCATCACATCCGCAATCGCAATGTGTTTCCACAGCACGCTGTAGGAAAACACATTGAACACATGCAGCCCGATGCTGATCCCCACCCACAGCCGGCTCGATTCCGAGGGCAGCGCGAGCACGGTCAGCCCGGCCGCTAGCAGGAGAGCAATCCCGAAAATCACCGCCTGCCGCGGCGAGATATCCCCCCGGGCAATCGGTCGCCGGCATTTGCGCGGATGATGCCGATCGGCCTCCCGGTCGGCCAGATCGTTGAAGATGTAGCAGGCCGAGGAGGCCAGCGCGAACGCCAGCGCCGCCAGAAGAGCCGCCAGAACCACCTGACCGATGTCCCGACCCTGCGCGACCAAGTCCCCCAGCCCGTAGACCGGACCGACCAGCACGAACGCGCTCTTGGACCACTGCTTGACCCTCGCCGCTTTCACCAGCGCCAGCCACAGCGGGCGGCGGGCTTCGGATTGAGGGTCCGCGGGTGGGGTGTTCACTGCGTCTGGGCTCGAATCGCGTGGAGGAAGAACCAACTCGGCCGGAGCGCCCGGCACGATGCAGCCGATTCAGGGACTATATCGGGACTCCATCGGCACGGTACCCCTCCGGCCTTGGGCCCGATCGCCGAAGCCAGCCCTCAGGAACCCATCGTGTCATGCCAGCCAGACCCGATTCCACCCATACACCCAGTCGATTGAGGGAGTACCTCCTCCCGCTGGTGATCCTGCTGGCGCTGGTGAACCTCATCGCGATTCCCGTCCTGGCGATCCAGTTGCTCCATCCCCTCGGGCCGGTCCAGAGCGTCCGGGACTTCGACGACCTCAGAGTCCCGAGCGAATGGGCGGACCAGGCCCTGTTTCACCGGCCCATCATCGACACCATGCGCGAGCAGTGGCCGGCGATCGACATCGTCGAGTACGACTCCGCCACCGCGCCCGGGTACCACGCCCTGATGGCCACCGTGCTCCGCCTGTTCGCCGCCGACAGCGGCGCGGCAATGGCCCCGCTCCTGATCGTCAACCTGTGCATCGGCCTCGGACTCATCGCCGTGGTGTACCTCTTCGCCGCCCGACTCGCCGGGCCGTGGCCAGCGCTGATCCTCTGCCTCCCGGTCGCCACCAGCAAATACATTCTCGGCGGCACGGGCTTCCTCACGACCGACAACCTCGCGTGGCTGCTCGCCGCGATCGTGCTCGGGCTCAGCGCTTTCGGGCGAGCCAGACCGGCAACGCTTCTCGGCGCAGGAGTCGCCTGCACCCTCGCGGTGGGCGTGCGCCAGATCATGATCTGGAGCGCGGGACCCATCGTCCTCGCCGGCCTGCTCGCCAGCCCGCTCGTTCGGCTGATTCCTCTCCCCGCGCTGCGAGACAATGCCGCTCAAAACCCCGAAGAATCATCGCGCTGGAAGCCACTGATCTTCGCGTGCATCGGCGCGGGCCTCGCCTTCGCCCTGCTCGGCCTGTTCGTCCTGCTCTGGGGCGGGCTGCTCCCCAAGGCCAGCGAGTTCGTGCGCATCCACGCCGCAGGCCCGAACCCCGCGACCCCCGCGTTCCTACTCGCGCTCATCGGCGCGTGCGGCGTGTTCTTCCTCCCGCTGGTCTGGGACGAACTGTCCCGCCTGCTCAAACGCCGATTCGCCGACCCCGCCGCGCTGCTCGCCATCGCCCTCGGCGCGCTCTGCGCGATCGCCGTCCAAACATCGTCCACCATCGATCAACCCCGCGACACTCAGCTCTGGAAAGCCCGCGCGTACGGCTGGCTCTGGGAGATCGCCCGGCGCACCCCCGATATCGCCGAGCGCTCGCTGGTGATCGTCGGTGCAGCGGCGGCGGGCGCACTCGGCCTGCTGCTCCTTTGGCGCGCCGCCTGCCGCGTCGGACACGCCCGCCCGGCCATCATCCTGCTCGTCGCGCTCCTCGCCTTCACCTGCGCACAGACGCTGAACACCATGGCCTGGCAGCGCTACTTCGAGCCCATCGTGCTCGTTTCCCTCGCATGGCTCAGCGCCCTGATCTGGCCCCACGCGTGGCAACAGGCGGGAGCCCTGCGCCGAAAGCTCATGCTGCTCGGCCCCGCAGCGCTCGGCACGCTGCTCATGGCGCTGTCCGTCTTGCTCCTGCTCCTGCCGATGATCCGCTACGCCTCGTCCTGAACAGCAGTCCGAGCGCAAAGGCGGACCCCGGATTCATCCGGGGCCCGCCACGCGGCATCGGGGCCATCACATCAACCGTCGGCATGCACGCTCAGGGACACACGCTCCCGAAGTGCGTCAGCACCAGATTCAGGTCATCGAGATCGACCACCCCGTCCCCGTTCGCATCGCCGGCCAAGGTGGGCTGCCCGAAGTGCGTGAGCACCAGATTCAGATCGTCCAGGTCAACCCGGTGGTCGCCGGTCACATCACCGACGCAGGTTCCCCCGAACGAAGTGCTCGTCGCGTACCCCAGCGGATTCGCCCACGAAGTCAGCCCGTCGATGTTGTCGTCCAGCGGCATGCTCAGATAGTCGAACGACACGCCGTTCAGGAACGACACATAGATCTGCCCGGAGTTCAACCCGCCCGACTCATCGATCCCAACCGTCGCCGGATCGTCATCGTCCACCGAATACAGCATCGCGAGCGCGGTACCGGTCTGGACCTGAGGCGGCTCGACCACGACGGTGTAGTCGAAGCAGCCGGTGTTGCTCCACCCATCCGCCGCGACGAACACCCAGTACTCTCCCGACGCGGGCAGGTGCGCGGTCACCGACACATTCCCTGCTCCGGTAACCGAGGGGCTGACCAGCAGCGGCTGCGAGCAGTCCGGGTTCACCAGAACCCCCGACGCGTCGGCGATGAACCCCGCGATGACATCCGAACCCGCGTTCACCGTCAGCGTGTAGTCGCCCGGCACCGGCGCGATGATCCGGTACCAGTCCGTATCGCGCACCTGCCCGTCGCTCCCGCCCATCGCGCTCATCGTCTGATTCAGTTCGAGCCGCGTGAGCACGGTCGCCGGGCTGTTGCAGCCGCCGTTGAAGTAATCAGTCTGAGGCAGCGGCGTCTGGCAGGGCTCGTTCTCGACCGCGCTGCTCGGCGGCGCGAACCCGAAATCCATCATCACGAACTCGATCGCGTTGATGTCCGTCTCGGAATCGATGCCCAGATGCGTGCGCGGATCAACCGCCTCGACAACGCCACCGCCAGGCGTGAACTGATACACCACACCCGCACGCATCGCGTTCCCGTTCGCATCAATGCCGGTGGCGGCATGATCCGCCGAGAAGTACACGATGTCGCACGCCGAAGACCGCGCAATGTCCAATCCGTTCACATCGTTATCCCGCGTCTGGTCCGGAGCCAGCGGGCTGGGCCCCAGACTCGTGTGCAGCCGCTCCTCCGACAGAACCGGGTACCGAGCGATCATGCCGCCCGGCCCGCCGATCAGCCCCGGCTGCGTCACCAGCCCGATGACCTCGTCCTGCCGCGCATCGCTCCCATAGGTCGCGTTCTGCCGGGAGGCGGAAACAGTCGGCATGCCGCACTCGCCGGTATTCGGATCACCGAGATAGCTCGCCAGCCCGTCATCGTCCATCGAGATGAACAGATGCTCCGGCGTGTTCAGACAGGCGGCAACCGACGGATCCGTGGGATCAACGAAGATCGGCATCCCGCCCGTGCCCTGCGACAGCAGCCCGTGCACATCCAGGTTCATCATGTCGATCGCGTCCATGTTGAAGATGTTGCTCAGGAGCGGATCGCCCGGCAGCACACCGGAGCAGAACGGCACCGGGAACGGATGGCCGGGAGTCAGAACGAAATCCGTTCCAAACATCGCCGCATCATCGATCAGCCCGTTCGCACCGCCGTGAGGCAACGCCCCACCGAACCAGCGGTACGCATCGCCCGCATCGAACAGACCCACCGCCGCCCCCGTCGGATCCGTCAGGCAGTTCGCCGAGGCGATGTCCACCGAGAACACCGCGACCGCGTCCGGCGGCAGCAGCCCCATCGAACCGCTCGGCGCAGGGATCTGAGGCGTCGGATCGCCCGGCGAGTTGATGCAGATCGTGATGCTCCCCCAGATATACCCATCGGAACTGTCGTCGCCGCAGTGCGCACCCTTGCCCCAGAAGGAAATTTGCGACTCGATGAACGAGTCGATCTCCAGAGCGATCGGCACGCCACCCGTCGCACCGAGATCACTCACCTGATCCGATTCGATCTGGAAGTTCCCGACGAACGGACCGTTCGGCAGAAACGAATTGAAGCGGATCGGATCGAGCAGTTGAACCCCATCCAGCATCACCGAGTTCTGCCAGTCCACGAAGTCCGGCGGCCCGAAGATCGGGTGTACCGCTTCCAGCGGGAAACCGCCGCTCGGGCAGGCATCCAGCTCCGACTCCGCGTGCCCCCACACATCGATCCGGTAGCTGTACAGCAGCGGCGTGCCATCCGGCACCCCCGACGGCGTGATCTCGAGCGCGGCATCCACCGTGCCGTCGCCGCGACCGAAGAACCCCTCCCTCGCCCCGGATCGAGCCAGCACGCCCGAATTCCAGTAGATCGTGATGCAGCTCGTGCCGTCGCCGTCAACGAACACCCGCGATTTGGTGATCGTCTCGACGAAGCTCGGCGGGTCGTAGTTCTCCTGCTGCGCTTCCTCGTTGCAGATCAGCCCGAAGTCGAACCCGTTCAGCCCCGGAATCGGGATCGGCCCGACCGCGCACCCGCTCAGGTCCACGCCCGCCACCAGCCAATCATCCGCCTCGCCGTTCGTGACGATGTTCACATCCGCGCCCGTCACCGTCAGCACCGGCTGCGCGCCCGCTGGCATCGCCATCCCCGCCGCCGCCACGATCGCCGCGGCGTACGCGCCCCGCTTGGCGTTTCGCGAATTCGTTCCGAATGTCTTGGGTGTGTTCAGCATGGCAGTCTCCTCGCCAGGGGCCCTCGGCCCGGTGTGTGTGCGGGCAGCGAACGAATCGCCGCTCCAATTGGGAAGCGAGAAAACCAGCCGACCCTCACGCGCCAAAACGAGAAAACGCCGAAAACGCCTCAAACACGGCAAAAAAACCGGCCCGCAAGGGCCGGTGGGCGAATCACGAAGTTGGCAGGAGATTCAGGCGATCACGCTTCTTCGTCCCGGGGCGTCACCGCCGCGTTCACCACGCTGTCGCCTTCCTTGATGTTCACCAGACGCACACCGGCGGTGTTGCGCCCGATCCGCCGGATCTCCTCGCTGCGGGTGCGGACGATCATGCCGTTGCGCGTCACGAACACGATGTCCTCGTTGTCGATGACCGACTTCATGCACACCACCTTGCCGTTGCGCCTGGTGGTCTTGATGTCGCGCCGGCCCTTGCCGCCGCGCGACTGCGTGCGGTACTCGTACGACCCGTCCTCCTGCTCGGAGGCCACGAGGTACTCCGTGAGGTCGGTCCGCTTGCCGTAACCGTTCTCGGTCACGGTGAGCAGGTCAACATCGCCACGCACCGAATCGGTGGCGTCGCCGGAGTCCTTCATCTGGATCTTGACCAGCCCGACCACCCGGTCGTCGTCAGCAAGATCGATGCCCTTCACGCCGGCCGACGAGCGCCCCATCGCGCGAGCGTCGTCCTCCTCGAAGCGGATCGACATGCCGTTGGCGGTGCCGAGCAGCAGGTGGTCGTGCCCGCTTGTGCAGGCCACGCCGACCAACTCGTCGCCGTCGTTGAGGTTGATCGCGATCAGGCCCGAGCGGTTCACATTCTGATAGAGCTTGAGCGAAGACCGCTTCACCTTCGCCTGCGCCGTCGCGAACACCAGGAAGTCCTCGCCCTTCTCGAAGTCCGAAATCGGCAGGTACGCCACGCACTTCTCTCCGGGCTTCAGGTCGATCAGGTTCACGATCGACCGGCCCTTGCTGGTGCGCGACAGCTCGGGGATCTCGTACACCTTCATCTTGAACACGCGCCCGGAGTCGGTGAAGCACAGCAGATCATCGTGCGTGGACGCGATGAACAGGTGCTCGAGGAAGTCGTCGTCCTTGGCGAGCTTGCCGCCCTGGATGCCCCGCCCGCCGCGGCCCTGCGCCTTGTAAGTGTCCAGCGGGTTCCGCTTGACATAGCCCTCGTGCGAGATGGTGACGGCGACGGTGTGCTCCTGGATCAGGTCGGCGAAGTCGATGTCGTCGGCCGATTCCTCGATCGTCGTGCGCCGGGGGCGGTCGTACCGCTCGCGCATCTGGGCGACATCGTCCTTGATGATCGCCAGCACCCGCCCGCGATCGGCGAGGATCGCCTCGTACTCCTCGATCTCGCCGACGACCTTGCGGTAATCCGCGGTGATCTTCTCGATCTCCAGCCCGACGAGCTGGATCAGGCGCATCGAGCCGATCGCCTCGGCCTGCACGCGCGTCATCGCGATGCCTCGTTCCGACGACGCGATCTTCAGCAGGCGCGCCGGGATCTGCGGGGCGAACGGGTGATCCGCGGGGATGCGGAACCGCCGGGCCATCAGCTTCTGGATCGCTTCCTCGCGCGTCTTCGACGAGCGGATGAGCTTGATCACCTCGTCGATGTCGCAGACGGCGTAGATCATGCCCTCCAGCACATGCGCCCGCTTCTTGGCCTCGTGCAGCAGGTGGCGCGTGCGCCGCTCGATCACATCGATCCGGTGGTCGATGTGGTGCTGGATAAGCTCCTTGATCGACATCGTCCGCGGCTGGCGGTTGACCAGCGCGATGTTCATGATCGAGATCGTCGACTGAAGCGGCGTGAACTGGTAAAGCTGGTTCTCCACCACCGCCGGGTCCGTCCCCTTGCGCAGCTCGCACACGATCCGCGTCTGGGCGTCGCGCCCCGACTCGTTGCGCACATCGACGATGTCCTTGATCCGCTCGTCCTTGATCGCGCTGACGATCCGCTCGACCAGCGTGGACTGGATGAGCTGGTAGGGGATCTCGTCGATGACGATCTGCTGCTTGCCGTTCTTGAGGTCCTCGATGTGGACCTTGCCGCGCACGAGCAGCTTGCCGCGCCCGGTCGAGTAGCCCGCGCCGATGCCCGCACGCCCGCGGATGATGCCGCCGGTCGGGAAGTCCGGGCCCTTGATGCCCAGGCGCTTGACCGTCCCGGCCTCATCGGTCTCGTCGGTCATCAGGTCCGCGAGCGAGATTTCCGGATCGTCGATCACGCGCGTGATCGCGTCGAACACCTCCGAGGGATTGTGCGGCAAGAGACTCGTCGCCATGCCCACCGCGATGCCCACGCCCCCGTTGATGATCAGGTTCGGGAACTTGCCCGGCAGCACCATCGGCTCCATGAGCCGGTCGTCGTAGTTCGGCTGGTAGTCGACCGTGTCGAGCTTGATGTCCTCGAGCATGTCCACCGCCGCGTGGTGCATCCGCGCCTCGGTGTACCGCATCGCGGCGGGGGGGTCGCCGTCGATCGAACCGAAGTTGCCCTGCGAGTCGATCAAGGGGACCGACATCTTCCACTTCTGCGCCATGCCGACCAGCGTCGGGTAGATCACGCCCTCGCCGTGCGGGTGGTAGTTGCCCGAGGTGTCGCCGGCGATCTTGGCGCACTTGATGTGCTTCTTGCCCGGCCTCAGGTTCAGGTCGTGCATCGCGACCAGAATGCGCCGCTGCGACGGCTTGAGCCCGTCGCGCACATCCGGCAGCGCACGGTCCATGATGGTGGACATCGCGTAGGTGAGGTACGAGTCCTTGAGCTCGGCCTCGATCTGCAGATCGAGCACCCTGCCCAGTCCCGGGACCTCGGGTGTCTCGCCGGATTCGGTGTCGATGATGGGGTCGTCAGCCATGTGCGCCAGGGGCCTCTCAGAGGGGGATCAGGGGCGAACCGTCAGACCAATATTTTACTGTATTTTCAGGGTTTCTGCCTGCTCAGAGGGTGCATGAAGTACCGCCAAAACAGACGCACAATCACAGGTGGCATGGCCGCCCCTTGAGGCGGCTATGCAGCTCGCATGGCAACCTCCCGAATCCCCAGACCCGTTCGATTCACTGCCCTTCCCGCGAGTTCACCGGCATCCGCCGCTTCGCAAGCCACGGCCCCGCCACATACGGCGCAACGAGGATCAGCACGACCCCGACCGAAACCAACTCGTACTGCGGCTCAGCGGTCCCGATGAAACCGAGGAAGAACAGCGGCGTGGCGATCACCGTCGTGACCGCCCACAATAAGACCCGCGTCTTGAGGCGCACCGCCCGCAGCGTCGGGTGCGGCACCACGCAGATGTACATGTATGCCGGGAACACCAGCCCGTACGACGAGATGATCAGGTCGTACCAGAACCGCGAAGCGTCGTACCCGCCCCGCGGCTGCTGCAGATCCAGCACCGCGTTCCCGAAGAACAGCGCGAAGCAGAACAGGAAACTCAAGCAGAACAAACGCAGCTTCGCCTGACGCACCGCCGTCGGCCGGCCGTCCTCAGTCCGCGGCTTGCTCAGATCGAACTTGTGATACCCGCCCGCGCGACCCAGCGCCCGCAGGTGAACGCCCGCCGTGAACGCCGCCTGCAGCGCGATGTGGGCGACGATGTAGTAACTGATCGTGCTCTCGCTGATCAGCCGACCGGCGTACCCGAGCGTCAGCCCGATCATGACGAGGAAGAACACGCCGAAACCGATCACCGACGCGATCGAGCCGGTCGGCTCGGGCGTGTCCTGGCGCACGCGGTTAATCGTCAGGTCGAGGTACGGGCAGAGCAGAAACCCGAACACGATCGCCGGCGCGAGCTTCCACAGCCCGTTCGGGTCGATCGTCACGCTCGCGATGCCCTCCGAGGGCGGCAGCATGAACGCCGGTTGGTCGCCGCTGGTCATCGCCGAGGCAATCGCGAAGCCGATCGAGGCGAGCCAGACAAACCCCGCCGCCCACCACGAGGCCTTCCACGGCAGCAGCGCAAAGAGGAGCACCACTGCCGCGAACACCGCCGTCGAGATCGAGACCATCGGCGCGGCGACCGGGATCTGCGAGATATGGCTGCGGATCAGGAAGCTGACCACATAGAGCTGGAACGCGATCGTCACCACGCTGAACGCCATGCAGGCGATGTCGTGCTGCGTGGTCAGCTTGATCGACGAGCGGGGCGTCCAGGTCGAGGGATCGCGCGTGCCGCCGGGCCGGAGGATCAGCCCGACCGACGCCGCGCCGATCACATTCGGGATCGCGAACACGACCCACGCCACCCAGCCGAAATCGCGCGTCAGGTAGTAGGGGAACCACATCCCGATCACCCAGGTCCACGAGCTGGCGAGGAACAGCGCGGGCAGGATGGCCCTGAGCGATGCGGTAGCGAGCGATTTGGGAGCGGGTGGGGCGGTCATGCGGGTGGGGTGGTCATGTGGTTCAGGCGGTCCGCGGCTGGAGCGTGACCTTCGGCACGGCCCGCTGGCGGTCGTCGTCGATCTGGAAGTAGTCCGCGCGGGAGAAGCCGAAGATACTCGCGACGATGCTCGACGGGAACATCTCCACCAGTTGGTTCATCTCGCGCACATTCCCGTTGAAGAACCGGCGTGCCGCGGCGATCCGGTCCTCGGTGTTCGCCAGTTCGGCCTGGAGCTGCCGGAAGTTCCGGTCGGCCTTCAGTTCCGGATAGCCCTCGACGACAACGAAGATCGAGCGCAGCGCATCGATGAGCATCTGCTCGTCGCGCGCCTGCGAGCCGACGGTGTCGTGAGCCGCCGCGGCCTGGTTCCGCAGCGTGGTCACCCGCTCCAGCGTCTCCCGCTCGTGCGAGGCGTACCCCTTGACCGTCTCGACGAGGTTGGGGATCAGCTCGTATCGGCGCTTGAGCTCAACATCCACATCCGCCCACGACTCCCGCATGTGCGCCCGGATGCTCACCAGCCGGTTGTAGATCGCCAGCACATAGATCAGCGGCAGCAGGCCGCCGACGCAGATGATGATCACGATGACCGTGAGCGAGTTCATGGTGCGGAGTGTACGCCGAAGAAAATGTGGGCTGCAATGTTCATTGCTTGGCCTTGCCTTGAGGGCTGAGCAAGCGTTCCGGGAATTGTTCAAGAAGTGCACCGGCCCATTGCAAGGCGATTGGAAACTCGCCGGGCTTCCACTTGCCGTTTGCAGTCGCGATGCATAGTCGTGAATAAGCGATCTCGACGGTGACGGCACGGCCTGAAGGGTGTCCTTTGAGAAGGAACTTCATCATTCTTGGCGAGACAATCTCGTATAGAAGGCGTTTGTCAGATCCTGTCACATAAAACGCGTCGCTGAACTCCTTTGACTCAAAATCGATGTCATCGAACCCGAAACCTCTAGCGATTTTGTCCAGCATTTTCTCTGGTCTGATCATTGCCCGCTCCATAAATTGACAAGGCAGGCTGACCACAACGAAGCTTTTGCGGTAGTGGCGCTTTATGCCACTGCGGCCGCTCGTGTATTCGCAGTCTCCGAGAACGGTTTCCAGGGAAAGGTCGCCGATCTTCAGAACTGTTCGCATGGTGTTGCGTAGTGAAGACCGGCTATGGTTGAATACGGAAAAGTGGGACGGTGCCAATCCCCTAAGCAACGAAGCGGTTTTGCTGAATTCCCAGTTGTGCTTTTCCGCGATCAAACGCAGTCTCTCCGATCGAGCCCTGCACTTGATGGCGAGAAGACCAGCTAAAGGAGTACCGATGAGTATGTAAACGATATTCTCGGTAATCCACTCCGGTAAATCGAAATGCATGCCAACAAATGTGGTGACCATGGCGAGGGGTATCGCAAACAGCAAGGCGATGACCAGCAGCAGCCCCTTCACCGCCCCTGCTCCCGAAGCGTCGCCAGCAGGTGCTCCGGCCAGAGCTCGAAGAATCGCTCGGCCCACTGGATCGCCTGCTCGAACTGCTCGGGCTTCCATTGCGAACTGCCGTCGCTGAAGCAGATGCGGCTGTTTTCCAGATCGATGGCCGGGAGGCCGGGAACCGCTGAACCCTCGAGAAAGAACTCCATCATGCGCGGCGTGAACAGGTCGTAGGCGAACCGCTTGTCGGGGGATTTCACGCAGAATTTCTTGCTGAACTCCGAGGACTCGAAATCGATGTCGTCGAACCCGAGCATGCTTGAGAACTTGTCGAACAGGTGTTCGCGACGCACGAGCACATCCGGCACCGGTCGGATCGGCAATTCGACGATGAGGTAACTGAAGTGGTAGGTCCTGGTGCTGCGGTTCTTGCCGGTGCCGCTGGTGATCTTGTAGGTGAAGTCGCCGGCCTGCGCGTAGGCCGATTGGCCGAAGACCTCGAGCGCGCCGGCCATGGTGTCGTACGCCGCGCGGGAGTGGCCGCGCCGGAAGATCTCGAAGTGGGCGTACCGCTCATCGTGGTCGTGGTATCTCAGTTCGCTGAATCGCCAGCCCCGACGGTCGGCGATCGCACGGAGGGCGGCGAGGCGTTCCTGGCGCTTCTTCTGGGCATGGATCGCGCCGAGCACGATCAGCACCCCGACTGCGATGATCAGAAACACGATGGCCACGCCCTGCATGCCCGCCAGTGTAGCGGCATCGTGGGGGTTGGCCGATGGAACGATGGGTAATGGGTCGGGTGATCAGACCGTGCCGCGCACGGCGGTCTTGCGGCCGGCCTTCTTGCGATCGCGATGGTGCTCTTTGGGCGTCACATGGAAGGTGACCTTGCAACGGCCGACGCGCTTCTCGGTGTCCGAGGGCTTGCTGGGTGGCTGGAAGATGTTGATGGTCAGGTCGAGGTTGAATTCCTTGCCGGTGGCGATCAGCGCCTTGAGCTCCTCGTCCTTGTCGAGCACTCGGTAGACGGCCGGGCCGAAGCAGGGTCGGAGGAACTTGTAGTGGAGTTCCTTGCAGACGACGGTGTAGTCCTTGCCGGCTTTCTGGAAGATGTACATGCCGCCGGCGACCTCGGAGTTGCCCAGGAGGGCGGCGCCGGCCATCGCGTTGTACCAGTTCTTGTTGAAGCGGCGGAAGGGGAGGATGTACGAGTGCTGGGCGTTGGGCCGCTTGGCCATCTTGATGCCCGACTTGAACGCGTAGGGCAGGAAGACGAGGGAGACGACGCGGTGCCAGAAGTTGTTCTTGGTCGACAGGCGGGAGATGAAGGCCTCGAGCTTCTCCCACATGGTCTGCTTCTGGGGGCGGTCGCCGCGCTTGGTCTTGCGCGGGTGTGCGCGCTCGGCGGGGACGCCGCTGCTGGATGCCGTGGAAGGGCGGCTTGCCGCCTTCGCGCGATCCGCGGGCTCGAACCGCTCGACTGCGGGCATGCCCGATGCCGATCCGTCCGAACTCATCTCGCCGTGCTCGTTTGCCATGGGTCAAGTATAGCACCTGAGCCGGTGGTGCGGCGGCGGGCGGAAAGCCCGTCAATGGGGCGAAATTCACTCGTGGTGTCGGTGCTCATGGGCGATCGGCTGGGTGAAATATGGGGCGAAGGAGCGGGGCTTTGCGCTGTGCGAGTAAGGCTTCTTCGAGCATTTTGCAGGTTGGATGCTTGGGACCCATCGCTTGCGCGATTGGGCTCTAATCTCTGGCGAGGTTTGATGGCTGGGAGGTTCGGGGCGCCCCCTCATCCGGCCGCTGCGCGGCCACCTTCTCCCGCGAGGGGAGAAGG
>CBFGVX010000064.1:0-18561 GCA_965652425.1 uncultured bacterium
TGAGCATCGCCGCCCCGTTCAGACCATAGATCTGTCCTGAACAGGCCATGACGATCCAATCACGCTCAACAAAATATTTTTCGTGACCATCGTCCGGCGCGACGAGAATTCGCTTGCTCATCTGCGGGTTCGTGGTGAACAATTCATCCGCAGACAGGTAAGGTAGTCCTCCGTCTCCATACACCCGTTTGAAACGCGACATCCAATAGACCTTCTTGGTCAAATCTCCGAGGGGCTCGCTCTTAGCGAACGAATCGATAACTGCCGTTGCTGTAGGTGAGTAGTAAGAAGCTTCAAGACGCCGACGCCCCCCAAACATGGCTCGCGCTGCGACACTGAAACACGAAGTGTCATCGGCCGCTTGCATTTGACCAACTGCGAGCGAGAATTCTTCTTCCGCTTTGGAACGCGAGTCGTGTGCAGCATTGCGCAGCCGGGTTACTTCCGCCAGAGATTCATTCATTCTTGACGCTGCATCGTCGCCGACGAGGGGGATTGGCAATGCAGCGAGATGTGAAGCTTCAATATGTTGAATGATGTGCCCATATTGTTCTGTTGTCGCCATCGCCCGGGCCGATTGTGAGAGCAGAAATGCGTAAATCCATCCCCGCGCCTTCGCAGTACACGGCTCAACACGAAGGAGGTCGTGTGAGACAAGAATACCCTCGTGAGACTTGACAGCGACAGTTACACGACCGACCGTTCCTGAGCAGGTCACCAAAAACATGCCTTCTCGTACGAATCTCCGTGATGAATCGGCGGTCTTTTCTAGAGCAAGCCACTTTCTCGGAGTTGGTCGGACATCAAAAATCTGAGTAGCTGCAAGAAATGGAGTTCCTACTTCATCCGATACTTGAATACCCTTGAGCCGTCCCGGCATCCAAATGTCCGCCTGTGAGCTCAATTGAGTCCATCCTGTACGCTTTTGCTCAATTGATCGTCTTATACCGTACCCCGACGTAAGGTATGCCTCGGCTTCAAGACGTCGACCTTGCTCGGCAAGCATCAAAGCAGATACTTCACCCATTTGCATGGTGTGCCATCGCCACTCCGGCGTCTTGATTGGCGGCGGTGCGACTAGTCTTGCTCGGAGAGCCATTTGCGGAACTCCTGAGCGATTTGAAGCGTGTTGTCGTCAACGACTTTCCGCTTAGTCATGTGCGATCGGTAGACCGGCGTCCCGTTTTCCCAGTCCTTCACCTGCTCCTCGATTTCCTCGACGATCTCGTTGCCGTGTTTGTCTCGCACATAGGTGATCGCACCACGCTTGTCGTGGCCGACATGGTTGGCAACCGCCATGAACACAGCGTAGTCATTGATGCGATCGGCAGCGGTTTCAACCGCGATCAGTTCGTCCGTCTTCCGCTCAAGCACCAGGACGCTCGTCTGGATACTGACGAAGGGCTGGAAGGTGTCGGGATGCAGGTCAATGCTGGCGAGTACCTTCGTATTGCGAAGGATCCACTCGCGCACATAACCGAGACCGGGCGAACCGAGAATACCGTCCGGAAGAACAATCGCGCAGCGGCCGGTACCCGGTTTCAGAAAGCGCACACACCGCTCGATGAAGAGAATCTCGGGTGGCTGCGACTTCTGGACCGTGTCTGTCTTGAGCCAGCGATCCTTCTTCTCGTCGTATTTCCAGTTATAGCCGAGGTCGTACTTATCAAGGATCGCGGGATCGGTGATCGGGATCTTCGACCCGAAGGGCGGGTTGGTGAACAGCAGATCAACCTTGCCGAGCAGCTTGTGCTTCCGGAGGTCACCATCCCATGTCATCGGGTCAGCGAGTGAGTTGGCTTGGAAGAGCCCGCCGGCACCGTCATTGTTCATCACCATGTTCATCTTCGAGGCCTTCACCAACTCGGGGTTGAAGTCGAGGCCGTAGATGAATTTCTCAGCGAACTTGTGGACGCGGCTGCGCGTCGCGTTCTCGGCCCGCTCGACCTTCTTGCCCCATTTGGTAAGTTCGGCCTGGCGGATCTTCTCGATCACATGGTTCATGGCCGTGATCAAGAATCCACCTGTGCCGCAGGCCGGATCGAGGATGACCTGATTCTCCGTCGGATCAAGCATGGCCACGGCCATGCTGCAGATGTTCCGGGGCGTGAAGAACTCACCGCGATCACCACGCAGATTCGAGCCGACGATCTCTTCGTAAGCGCGGCCCTTGACATCGATGTCGCTCTCAAGGAGCGAATACATCTGGATCTGGCTGACGATGTAGGCGAGCACAACCGGCTTCAGCGTGATCTGTTCTCCTTCGCCGAAGATCATCGGATAGTCCTCGCGAACCCGCTCGAAGAGACCATCGATGCGTTGCTTCACCTTCAGCGGCCCATTGATGCCATGCCGCTCATCCGCACCGGCGTAGAACTCGATCTCGTCATTTTGCCGCTCGTCGTGGATCTTGCAGAAGATCAGCTTGAGCAATTCCCAAAATGCTTGAGGTTTTTGGAGACCTTGGTTCGCGGCGATGTAGTTGTGGCAACGGCGGAACGCGAAAAGCAATGCGTCCGATGTCGCGGGCTTGAGCTGGTCGAACCGGGGACGGTCCTCAGATTCGTCCTCGCGACCGAAGCGAGGCAGGTCTGGCACTTCTTCGCATTTCACTGACCCCTTCTTCACAATGCGGCGATAGCAGAATCGCTCCAGCCCATTCGTCCACATGCCATACGTGACATTGGGACAGGCGGCCATGTAGCTCTGTAGCTGGCCGACCCCTTCTTTCTTGTCCCCAGATTTCACGCTCGCGGCCTTGCACTCCACAATGATCCGAGCGTTTTGCTGGATGTGCTCCTCGTCCGGCGGAAACACCACCAAGTCGGCCCGCGGCTTCCGAGTACCGATTCGGAGGGTAAATTCGACCTCGATGTCTTCTTTCGCGTACCCGTACTCACGGACAAGGGACTTGGCGATCTCCTGCCTGACATACTCCTCCGGTGTCTCGCGTCGTTGCGTTTTGCCGTCGATGTAATCGAGGGTTTTTCCCTGTTCGACGATGATCGCAGCGATGGATGTTTCTGGTTTCGCCATACTTTTCGATTCCGTCTAGGCCCAATTGGTTTGAACTGATCGGAAGTTCGAGGAGCATAGCGGATGTTGACGCGCTGCGGATCGCGTTCAACGCACAGCGCGTGCTCCGTCCTCACCCGCTTCGGCCAGTCCGTGCCGTTTGGTGATGCCAATGGCGACGGCACCGTGGACTTGGACGATCTGAGCATCGTCCTCGCCGCGTTCGGCCAGACCTGCACGCCATGACAAGAGCCTGGGGCGCAAGCTCCGGGTACCCGTCCTTGGTGTGACAGGTGAGCAATGCAAAGAGATACCCGGGGCTTGCGCCTCGGGCTCCGGTGACCCATCAACACGCCCTCGCGGCGTGTTTTTTCATGGATCCACCCCGCAACGAATCCCGCCCCGCCCATGCCGCGAACACAGACCTACCATGCCCCATCCCCGTTCCCGCCGACCGACCGGAGGCCCATGAACCGCCTGACCCGCCTGCTCGCCCACCCCGCCTTGCACCTCGCGCTGTTCGCCGCGATCGCGATCGCGCTGTCGAGCTGCATCTCCACGCCGCCCCGCCTGTCGTCGCTCCCGACCGACGGGCGCGTCGAGCGCATGCGCGAGCTGTGGCCCGGCCTGCGTGCGCCCGCCACCATCCGCTACGACGAGCACCTCATCCCGTACATCGAAGTCGCCGACGAGTCCGATGCCCCCTACGCCATGGGCCTCGTCCACGCCCACCTGCGCCTCACGCAGATGGACCTGTTCCGCATCGTGTCCCGCGGCAGGATCGCCGAGGTCGCCGGCCCCTTCGCCGCGCCCATCGACGAGGCCATCCGCGCCTTCGACCTCGACCGCGCGGTCCCCGAGATGGCCCGCCAGTTGCCCCCCGACAGCCGCGCGTGGATCGAGCGCTATGTCGAGGGCGTGAACGATTACCGTCGCACCGTCGCCCGCCCGCCCGCCGACTTCACCACCCTCGCCCTTTCGCTCGACGAGGAGTGGACCGTCGAGGATGTCCTCGCGTTCGGGCGTCTCGCCTGCGTGGAGGTGAACTGGGGCCGCCTGCTCGCGCTGATCCCCCTGCGCGCCCAGCAGGGTTTCGACGACTTCGCCGCCCGGCTCTGGGCCTTCGCCGACGACGGCGTGCCGAGCTACGGCCCCGAAACCCCGACCGACCTCGACATCCTGCTGCACACCGGTCGCACCGGCTCCAACGCCTTCGCCATCGATGCCCAGCGCTCGGCCAGCGGCAGCGCGGTCCTCGCCTCCGACCCGCACCTCGGGCTCAACCAGCCGAACATCTGGTGCATCGTCGCCTACCGCACGCCGGAGCGCTCCGTCGCCGGTCTGACCATGCCGGGCCTGCCCTTCGTCCTCGTCGGGCGCAACGAGCACATCGCCTGGAGCGGCACCAACATGCAGGCCTCCTCCAGCATCCTCTATAAGCTGCCCGAGGGCTGGCAGCCGGTGTCGACCCGTGAGGAAACCATCGGCGTCCGCCTCTGGTTCAGCCAGACCGCCACCATCCGCGAGAGCGAGTTCGGCCCCGTCGTCTCCGATGCCCACCTGCTCAAGCGCCTCGGCGACGGCGATTACGCCCTCGCCTGGCGAGGCCACCGGCCCTCCGACGAGGCCACCGCCTTCTTCCGCGCTTCGCACGCCACCGACTGGGACCAGTTCCGCGCGGCGTTCGCATCTTTCGCCACTGGAGGCCAGAACATCCTCTACGCCGATCGTGAAGGCAACATCGGCCAGCTCATGGCCGTCGAGGCCATCCCCGGCGCCGCCCGCGCCAACCGCAACGGCCCGGTCTCGCCAAACGACGCCCGCTACACCATGGACGGCGTGCCCCAGCCGGCGCTGCCCGTCGCCTTCAACCCCGAGCAGGGCTTCCTCGTCTCCTCGAACAACATCCCCGTCCGCTTCAACGCCCCCCTCATCGCCCAGGGCAACTCCAACGACCGTCTCGTGCGTATCCAGAATGTCCTCGCCGAGATCGCTTCCGAGCGCCCGATCACCACCGACGACCTGCGCGCGCTGCAGCGCGATGTCTACAGCAGCGCGTCCCACGCCGCAGCCGAGGCGATGATCGACGCCGCGTACCACGCGGGCATCGACCCGCAGGCCTCGCCCCTCCTCACCGCCATCCTCCGCTGGGACGGCCACTACACGACCGACTCCGTCGGAGCCGCGGCGTACCAGCGGCTCCTCGACCGCCTCATCGACGACCTCTACCAGTCCCGCTACGCCCCGCGCATCCTCCGCACCATGCGCTCCGGCGCGTACATCCACGATTTCGTGCGCGAAGACCTCGATCGCCCCGATGCCCTCGACCCCTTCAAGCGCGCCCTCGACTACGCCTCCATCGACTTCGACCCGAACCAGACCTGGGGTGATGTCCACCGCCTCGCCATCGCCCACCCGCTCTCGAACATCCCCGTCCTCGGCAGCCGCTACACCTTCGACAACATCCCCTCCGCCGGCACGACGACGACCGTTCACAAAGCCGCGCACTCCGTCAGCGGCGGGCGCCACCAGGTCTCGTTTGGCGCAAACTCCCGCCTCATCTGCGACCTGTCCGACCTCGATGCCAACCTCGTCGTCCTCCTCGGCGGCCAGGACGGCCACCTCGGCTCCGAGCACTTCATCGACCAGGTCCCGCTCTGGCAGAGCGGCGACATGATCCCGCTCCCGCTCAGCGCGGAGGGCCAACTCGCCCGCACCGTGCGCACCGTCGAACTCGTCCCGGCCTCATCAGTCCGCGAGGCCAGCCGTTGATCGAGCAGCACGCGACCGTCATCCTCACCGTCTCCATCGCCCTCAACGCGCTGTGGCTCCTCGGCGCATGGCTCGCCGTGCGCACATCAACGCGGCGATGGTTCTGGTGCACCCTCTCGCTCCTCGCCGCCGCGCTGGCCGTCGCGTGGACCATCCGCTTCACCGGTTCAACGCCGTCCCCGACGCACACGCTCCGCCTGCCCGGTCTCGCCATCAACCTCGACCTCGCGGCCATCGCCTGGCACGCATTCATCATCCCACTCGCGATGCTCGCGATGCTGCTGCGCGGTGCAGTGGTGGTCTTGCGTGCTAGAACGGGATCAGAAAGAGGAGTATCGTTGCGAAAAAAGTAACCGGCAGCCAAAGTACCATGAAAGCGACGACGCTCAGAACATAGTCCCATCGACGGGCACCCGGGGTGTTGTACCGAATCCAGAACCCACCGCACACGCCGGACAAAACCAGAGTAATCGGCACGATCAGCCACATGCCCGCCCCGGTGATCTGCGTCGCAGTCGACCCCAGATTGCGTGTGCTGATCACAAACACATGAATCGATATCGCTGCAAAGATCCCCTGAAGTACGCCAAGGATCAGCCATCGCTTTGCGAGAGACTCACGACGCTGCTCTCCTTCCTCTCGCTGCATTTTCAGTGCAATCGCTAACCGTCCACACTCCGGACAATCGACGCCGCCCCACTCGTCAGTAAGAAGCCCAGTCAGGTCATAGCCACATGACTGACAATTCAGCGGGTCTGACCCGTCGCTGGAATCGAGTTGTGCCGCCGCATCCATAGCGCTTTCATAGTAGTCGAGACACGCGAGTTTCTTCCTCCATCTCCCCCAACTCTGAGATGGGCGGGAGAGGGCCGGGGTGAGGGGTTCGCACCGTAGGTGCGAGTTCTTTGACCATCCCCAAAGCCCACAAAGCACCAGAAAAGTAAACCGCTGAACTACCACTCCGGCGCGCGCCGGATGGGCCGCAAAATTTCGGGACCACCCGACTTTTTGAAATTTTTTTCTCCCCGTATCTCCTGAGGATCCGGCCACTGCCTCTCCGGATGTACCGCATCGGCGCGCGCCCGCTGGGCCCGCCGGCGCCTAGGGCGTAGGGCGTGTTTGTTTCGCACGCCCCATCAACCACGCCCTCCACGCACCGGAGACCCGCCATGCCCACCGCCATCCTCGCCCCCCGTCCGCCTCGTCGCGCCCCCGTTCTGCGCCTGCTCAGCGCGCTCACCGCCACCGCCGGCTCGGTGGGCGCGATCGCCTGCTCGCCCGTGCCGCCCGAAGCCGCCCAACTCGCGATCGCCTCCAGCAGCGCGGTCGACACGCTGCGCGCGGAACACGCCGCGCTCGTCCGCGCGGTCTCCGCCACCCGTCGCGCCGAGATCGATGCGCGCTTCGACGCGATCTACGCCGACGCCGAAGCCGCCGTGCGCGCCCGTCACAACCTCGCGCCCAACGACCCGCTCTCGCTCGAGCACCGCCTCGACATCGCCGCGATCACCCTCAGCGCCCGCGATGAGCTGCTCGCCTCCATCGCGCAGTCCGAGTCCGACCTGCTCGCCCGCGCCGACCTGCACCACGCCCACGCCCGGCGCATGACCGACGCCCTCGGCGCGTACCTGCTGGCTCGCACCGACGCCGACCAACTCCGCGCCTCGCTGGCCCAGGCCGCCGCCACGCGCCTCGGCCTCGATCCGGCCCTCATCGACCCCGCCGCCGCCCTCGATGAACTCCTCGCCCCGTCCCGCTGATCCCCTCATCAATCGCCCACCCGAAAGGACCGCCCCCATGAACACCCCGAGCACCAACCCCACCTCCCTCGCCGCCCGCCGCGCCAAGTACCGCTCCGAGATCACCACCATCGCCGACACCTACCTTCGCGCGGCACACTGGCTCCCCTTCGACGCCCTCGCCCTGCGCGAGGCCTTCACCGAAGCCGAACTCGCCGAGGCCGAACGCCTGATGGACGCCCTCGCCGACGCCGCCGATCGCGAGCAGCGCCAGATCCAGATCGTCGAACACTTCGCCTCGTCCGGGGCGGTCGTCCTGAAACTGCTCAAACTGGCCGGCCTCATCCCCTGATCCCCTTCCCCCGCCGATTCCTCCCCGGATCTCCCCAAAATCGCCGCTGCTGTCCGGTAGACTGTCCCTATGACCCAGACCTCATCGACCCCCGCTTCCAGCGAGGCGCGATCCGTCGCGCCCGTGTACCACTCCGCCCTCGAAATGATCGGCAACACGCCGATGCTCGAGCTCAACCGCCTCGATTCCGGCCCCTGCCGCCTGTTCGGCAAGCTCGAAATGATGAACCCCGCCGGGTCCATCAAGGACCGCATCGGGCTGAGCATGATCGAGGCCGCCGAGCGCGACGGACGCCTCAATCCCAACGCCGACCCGAAACCCACCATCATCGAGGGAACCGCCGGCAACACCGGCCTCGGCCTCGCCCTCGTCGCCGGGCAACGCGGCTACCGGATGCTCGTCGTCGTCCCCGACAAGATGAGCGAGGGCAAGATCCAGCACCTGCGCGCCATGGGTGCCGAGGTCGTCCTCGCACGCTCGGATGTCCAGAAGGGCCACCCCGAGTACTACCAGGATGTGGCGGCGCGCCTCGCCCAGACCACGCCAAACAGCATCTACATCAACCAGTTCTCCAACGAGGACAACACCCGCGCCCACTACGAGCACACCGGCCCCGAGATCCATCGCCAGATGGAGCCCTACGGCGGCGTCGATGTCTTCATCGCCGGCGTCGGCTCCGGCGGCACCATCTCCGGCGTCGGGCGCTACCTCAAAGAGCAGAACCCCAGCTGCAGAATCGTCCTCGCCGATCCGACCGGCTCCATCCTCGAACCGCTCGTCAACCGGGGCGAGAAGGTCAAGCCCGGCTCCTGGCTCGTCGAGGGCATGGGCGAGGACTTCATCCCCGACATCTGCAACCTCGATGTCGTCGATGAGGCCATCGCCGTCACCGACGGCGAGTCCTTCCACGCCGCACGCGAACTGCTCGACCGCGAAGGACTCCTCGCCGGGTCCAGCACCGGCTGCCTCATCGCCGCGGCGAAGAAGTTCTGCGCCAGGCAGGACAAGCCGCTCAATGTCGTCACCCTCATCTGCGACCAGGGCGCGAAGTACCTCGGCAAGATGTTCAACGACTACTGGATGATCGACAACGGCTTCATCCAGCGCGAGAAGACCGGCGACCTGCGCGACCTCATCGCCCGTCGCCACGCCAGCCGCGAGGACTATGTCGCCAAGCCGACCGACCCGCTCAGCCAGGTCATCAAGGTCATGGAGCTTCAGAACATCTCGCAGATGGCCGTCGTCGAAACCGTCCACCTCACCTCGACCGGGCGCGACCACGACAAGGTCGTCGGCATCATCGACGAGAGCGACATCCTCATGGCCGTCGTGCAGGGCGACTCGGCGCTGTCCCGCCCCGTCTCCGACTTCATGACCACCCGCATCGAGACCATCTCGCCGACCGCCAAGGTCGAGGACCTCATCCCGATCTTCCGCGCCGACCGCGTCGCCATCATGGTGGACGACAAGGCCCCGGGCGGCTCGGGCACCGAGTTCCGCGAGTACCTCGGGCTCATCACCAAGATCGACCTCATCAACTACCTCCGGCGCCAGCTCAAGTAAGCCCGCGCAACCTGTCCCCGAACCATCACCGCAACGCCCCATCCGTACGGGAGTCCTCCTATGTCCGACCACGCCAACCTCCGCATCGCCAGCCAGGTCATCCACGCTGGCCAGCACGCCGAACCCGTCACCGGCGCGGTGATGCCCCCCATCTTCACCAGCACCACCTACGCCCAGGAATCGCCGGGCGTGCACAAGGGATTCGAGTACTCCCGCTCGCACAACCCCACCCGCTACGCGCTCGAGCGCATGATCGCCAAGCTCGAGGGCTCGACGATCTCCGAAGACACCGACCCGTCCTGCGGCGGGTTCGCCTTCGCCTCCGGCCTCGCCGCGATGGCCACCGCCCTCGAACTCATCGACGCCGGATCGCACATCATCTCCATGGACGACATCTACGGCGGCTCCAACCGGCTGCTCCAGAAGGTCCGCCAGCGCACGCAGAACCTCGACATCGATTTCGTCGACCTCACCGACCTGAGCAAACTCGAAGCCGCGATGCGCCCCGACACCGCCATGCTCTGGGTCGAAACCCCGACCAACCCGACGCTGAAAATCGTGGACATCAAGGCCGTCGCCGACATGGCCCACAAGATCAATCCCAAGTGCATCGTCGTCGTCGACAACACCTTCTGCTCACCGGTGAACCAGCGCCCTCTCGCCTTCGGCGCCGACATCGTCATGCACTCGTCGACCAAGTATGTCAACGGACACTCCGATGTCGTCGGCGGCATCCTCGTCACCTCCAAGCCCGATCTCGCCGAGCGCCTCCGCTTCCTGCAGAACGCCATCGGCTCGGTCATGGGCCCCTTCGATTCCTACCTGACGCTCCGCGGCCTCAAGACCCTCGATGTCCGCATCCGGCGCCACAACGAAAGCGCCCTGCGCATCGCCAGGCATCTCGAGAAGAGTGAACTCGTCGATCGCGTCGTCTACCCCGGCCTCGAAAGCCACCCCCAGCACGCCATCTACAAGAAGCAGATGGAAGCCACCGGCGGCGGCGGGACCGGCATGATCACCTTCTTCATCAAGGGCGGGCTCGAACCGGCCAAGGCCTTCCTCGAAACCGTGCGCATCTTCACGCTCGCCGAATCCCTCGGCGGCATCGAGTCGCTCATCGAGCACCCGGCCATCATGACCCACGCCTCCGTGCCGCCCGAGCAGCGCGCGGTCCTCGGCATCGACGACGCCCTCATCCGCCTCTCGGTCGGCATCGAAGACTGCGATGACCTCATCGCCGATGTCGACGCCGCCCTCGAAGCCGCCTCGTCGAAGATGGGCGCGCTCGCAAACTGATTGGAGACGAAATGACCAACCAGCGACCAGACCGGTGTGTGTGCCCCCGCTGCCCGACCCCGGTCTGCCGCCAGTGGTCCCTCTGCGTGCTCATCACCGAATCCCTGTGCGCCCGGCCGTGGGAAGAAGTCGCCCGCGCAGTTCTCGAAGCCGGCGCCGACTGTATCCAGCTGCGCGAAAAGGACCTGCCCGGTCGCGAGCTGCTCGCCCGCGCGCGTCTCCTGCGCGAGCTGACGCGCCGGCACGATGCATCGCTGGTCATCAACGACCGCCCCGACATCGCCGCGCTCGCCGAGGCCGACGGGGTGCACCTCGGCCAGACCGACCTTCCCATCTCCGAAGCGCGCCTGATCGTCGGCGACGGCGTGTGCATCGGCGCCAGCGCCACCACCCTCGCGCAGGCAACAGAATCGCTCGCAGCCGGAGCCGACTCCCTCGGCCTCGGCCCCATGTTCGCCACGCGCACCAAGCCCAACCCCGGCGGCAGAACCGACGGCTCCCTCGCCGGACCCGACCTCATCCGCGAAGTCCTCGCCAAACACCCCGGCACACCCCACCTGGCGATCGGCGGCATCGGTTTGGACAACCTCGTCCAACTCCGCGAAGCCGGAGCCAAAGGCATCGCCGTCAGCAGCACCGTCTGCGCAGCGAAAGACCCCGGAGCCGTCGCTGAGCAACTCCTCCAGACCATGAACGCCTGACAAGAGCCCGGGGCGCGAGCCCCGGGTACCTCTTCTCGTTCGAGAAACCCATTGCAATCAAAAGGCCACCCAGCACCAATCACTCCGACGATCCACTGCAAACGCTGCGGTCAGCCGTTCGACTGCGATCGCCCGGAGTTGTCCAGCGCGGTGCGGTGTCCGACCTGTTGCGATGTGGCCGTGTTGAGCTCGGACGATGCAGAGCGCGTGCGCGCTGCCGCCGCCGATCAAATCCGTGACGGCTCCTACAACAACCGCTTCAAAGAGCAGCGCTGCGTGCACATACGCGGGCTCGCCCTGCTTCCGGAAACACGCACGGAGTACGCGCGGCGTGCCGATCGTCTCAGACGAGGAGCGATCCATACCTGCCCGCACTGTCTCTACAGTCTCGCCGGCGTGCTCGTTGGCGAATTGCCCATGCCCTGTCCGGAGTGCGGCGAGGAGGTTTCGTTTCCTGGCAACACACTGATCTGGGGCGAGCGAGCGATCAAGGCCACTTACAGCCGCCTGATATCTCACTACGCGGGCCTCGCCGTCGGCGGCCTCTACTTCATCGCGCTGAGCGCCGAGATGATCGACATCCTGAGCGGACCGGCCGAACTGCTCTGGATCATCGCCGCCTGCGCCACCTTCGGCCTCCCGATCGGCGTCCCGTTCGCGGCGTACGAATGGCTCAAACGACGCCATCCGATCACGCACGAAGCCTTGATCATAGTTGCATCGATATTCGTCGGCCTCGTCAACACCGCCGCCGCGCTCTTGGTCGCTTTCATCGCGATCGCCATCGCGGAATCCCTGTGATCATCGTCGCCGCTGTTGCCGCGGCGTTTTCAACGCGAGATGTTCCGTATTCCCCATTACTCATCCGATCCCGTACCGCTCAATGGCGAGGCCTCGCACACCACCCTCGCCCGTTTCACCTCCTTCCCAACCGCCCTCGCCGCCCGCCCGCGCAGACCCATCCACCCGAACATCATCAGCGCGTACGCCAGAAAACTCAGATTCGGCCTCGCGCCCCCGAAGAGCATATAGAGCGCACCCGTGGCGGCGATCAGCGCAGCGATGTCCACCGACCGGTGGCTGTCGTCGAAGAACGCGCTCTGGATCTCGTTGGTCGTGAACCGAACGAACGACGCCGCCCTGTCCCGAAGGATCCGCACATCGCCGAGCACGATCGCCGCCGACAGGAGGATCGCCGCGCCCAGCACCTCGCGCATGAACACCCCGGTCATCGCCAGCGAGATCGGGATCGCGCTGAGCATGGCGATCGCGATGGAGTTCGTGGCCAGCAGAATGCCCCGGCGCTGTTCCCGCTCGGCCGTTCGCGGCACCCGCGCGAAGGCGCACACGCCGCCGACGAAAGTCAGCACAAACGCGAGCGACGCGAAGCCGTAGCCCAAATGGCGGAACACATCCCCCAACGGCCCGGTGCCGGTCGGTGTTCCGGCGATCGCGTCATAGTAAGCAAGCGCGAGGACACCGCCGATCAGGCACGCCACCGCGCCGAGCATCGCGTACGCAGCCCACTCGAACAGCCGCCACGCCACCCGGTGCACCCGCCACCAGCGAGGCGGCGTCTGCATCGCCGGGATGTACGCATCGGCGACGGAATGCCCGCATTCGGGGCAGACGCTCGCTCCTTCGCTCAGCGCGGCCTTGTCGTAGCCGCAGTGAACGCAGTACGGGCTGTCGACGGGCGGGGTCGGCATGCCCCGAGTGTATCGGCAGTGGGCGGCCGGTCAAAAATCGCGGCCGCGAAAGCCGTCGGTCGTGGTGCGGACCGCACCCTTGGAGTTGAAGTTCGGCTTGTTCGCTACGCCCTGGTCCTTCGCATCGCCGAGCTTGTGGACCTTGGCGTGGCCGTCGAAGAAGGCGACCGGCACGGGGACGATGAGCATCCGCTCGGCCGAGTCCTTGCCGAGGTGGGGGCGGCGGCGGTGAGCGATCAGCGGGCTCTCGTAAAGCATGCCCTTGCCCGAGGTGGATCGGAGCGAACTGAGCAGCTGCGCACCGAGCATCCTGCAGGTTCCAGAATACGCATTGCAGAACTGATCGGTCGCTTCGTTCCAGTATTCCGGGGAAGCGAACGCCGTCTCGGTCAGCGTGTAATCGGTCAGGGCGGGGAACTCGGTCCCGTTGCCGCTGCCCCGCGACGGGCTGATCCAGGCGTTGGTGCGCTCGCCGCCACGCGACCACGCGACATAGTGCCAGAGGGTGGCGTGCCCGAACCAGGAGATGTTGTTGAGGAACCCCTGCGGGTTGATGACGCCGCAGCCGGGCAATCCGTTGAAGGACCAGCCGTCGGGATGGGGAGGAGCCATGGGCATGCGCCCGTCATCGTCCTTGGCCATCGCGAGGATGCTGATGGCGTTCTGGCGAATGTTGGACATGCTCTTGGTGTCTTCGGCAACCAACCGTGCCTTGCTCAGCGCGGGCAGAAGGATCGCGATAAGCACACCGATGACCGCGACGACCACGAGCAGCTCAATGAGGGTGAAGGCGGGACGCTTCATGTCTTCATGATACGGCTCGAACTCATCGATCATGCAGCCAATTTCGGCAGATGCATTGCCGAGGTCGGGCTGGGGAGCGTAGGAAGGTGATCACGGCCACGGCGACACGCCGCGTTCGCGCAGGATCCGGGCCAGCTCCTGCGTGTATGCCCTCTGCGCGGCTTGGGAGACCGGATCGGTGGTGACACGGACGGTGGTGCTGTCGTCATTGTAGAGGATCAGCGCTTCGATCCACACGCCGTCCGGGGTCTGGAAGCGGAGGGTGCGCTGCTCGAAGACCCCCGCGCTGCCGTTCTCCTGGATTGAACGGAACTCGGAGCGGTCCTGATACGAGGGGAGGCGCGTGGCATCGGATCCGGGAACGGGCTCCGTGGCCCCGATGAGGAAGGCGGCGTCGGTCAGCGCGAGGTTGATCGCATCGCGCCCGCCGTCCACGAGCACGGTGTCGTCGCCGAGGACGGTGAATGTGGCGGCCTTGTCCGAACCGGTCGAACAGCCGACCAGCGAGATCGCGGCGAGGTTGAGCAGCAGGACGGCGACGGGCGGTCGGGGCATGGATGATCCTCCGGAGCGAGTGTACCCGTGCGCTTCGGACGAACGAAGCGAAATCGATCCGCAATCAGGCGGCATGAACCAGATCGATCTGCATGCGGTGCTCACGCGGGGCGGGCGATCGAAGGACTCTTTCGGTCAGTTCGAGGTTGTCGAGTGCGTTTCGGATCTGGTTGCGTGAGCCGCCGGCAGCTCGGGCGAGGGCGAGTTCGCTGCTGCCGCTCCCCGGATCGTGGCGGAGCGAGGCAAGGATCGAAGCGCGCAGGTCTCCACGAAAGTCCGCCTGGGTGCGGAGTTCCGGATGACGGGTGAACAGCAAGGACGGGGGGCGGATCGCGTCGGGTTTGAGTTCGATCGGGCCGCACCAGAGGTTCCAGCGCCGGGACAGGTCGGTGGCGCGGCGCTCGGCTCGCTTGCGCAGCGAGAGGGTCTTGCGCTCGACGGCGAACAGCGGATGGGGGTCGATTGCGGGGGCGAGGCGATCCGTGATGGACTTGAATCGCGGCGGAAAGTGGCCCTGCTGAGCGATGTCGAGGAGCAGGCCGAGCGCGGCGTGATGCCGCGGATCGAGTTCGTCCTCGATGAGGCGGATGAGTCGGTGGCGGGCGACGGTTTCGGCGTATCGGTTCAACCATGACGCAGCCATGGTGAACAGTCGCGCCGATTCGGGGGCGGCTTGCGCGGTGCGCAGGAGCAGCCGTTCGAGGTCGATCGCCCCGGAAGACGGCGCGGTGTTGAATCCGGCTCCGAGCGAGGTCCATTGTTGAATCATGGAGGGTGTCATTGCGACTCCGCTTCGAGTGCATCGAGCAGTGCGAGGGCATCGCCGATCTGCTCCTGCGAGGTTCCTTTCGGCGGGAGCGTGCTCAGGTAGCTGCGAACAAATTCGTATTCGTCAGGTCGAACGCCGAGGTGTCCAAGGTCATCCAGATCCTGTGGCCGACCGGCGAGTACTTTCATGGCGATGAAGTCCGGGCGGCTGATGGCATGCACAACAAGCGGGCCGTAGCACCCTATGTATACCTTTCGCTCTGACCAGCCATCGGGCAGCGCGTCCGCGCGGAGGCGAACATCGCTGTTGAGCCAGCGCTCGGGAAGGCCGAGGTCGGGGGCAATCGCTTCTGCAACTCGTTCAATCTCTCGGAGTTGTCCCTCGGGGCGGCAATGCATGACATCGCAGTCGATTGTGGTGCGGCTGGCGGGAAGCAAGCCGGTGAGCATGGCCGCGGCTCCGCCGACAAGGAGAATTTCCGCGCGCAGATCATCCGGCAGGGCATCGCCGAGGCGGATGAGTGCGGATTCGATATGCGAAGTGTCCATATGTACTATTGAATAGTACAATACATCGACGCTTCATTCCACCGAATCCAATGAAAAACCGCCCGGCGAGCGGGCGGTTGGTGGGGATGCGGGTCAGGATTGTGTGGGTCAGTCGTCGCCGATGGCATCAAAGGCTTCGCGCAGGCGTGTCATGGCGTCCGGGTCGTTGAGGATGGCCTCGGCGTCGCGACCCCCGAGCTTGCTGAGGAGCCGGACGAGGGCTTCGGGTTGTATCGAAGTGAAGACAGCCGCGGCGAGGAGTGAATCGTCGGCGTTGGCGAAGTCTTCAACCGCGTGGTTGAATTCGAGGGATTCGCTGAAGGGTTCCCAGTCGGGTGCTTTGCTGATCAGGCACACGGGGGGCGAGAGTTCGGCCCACGATTCGTCGATGGCGATGCGTTCCTGGGGTCGGTAGACACCATCACCCTCTGGGTCCGGGGCGGTTATCTTGCGCACATCATTGGGATCGGTCGACAGGATGCGCACGAGCGGGACCGGGACGCGGATAACACCGGGGTGCGATGCGCTAAAGGGGATCAGTAGCCCGTCGAGTGGTTGTGGGTCGCAGTGCATTCCGGTCAGCGCGTCCCACAGTGGGTAGACGATTATCTGTGAAGTGGCTGGCGAGCTGAGGGTGTGATCGGTTATATGGCACCACCAGACTTGGCTGCTGACACGACCCAGCAGCGGCGCGGTCACCAGTTCGGAGTGTACGGCACGGTGGTTGAGGTCTTTGCCGAACGCTCGCTCCACCGCATCATCCGTGTACGACGCGTTGAGCATCACGAAGCACCCAATGTCTGGTCGGTAACCAAAGGATGCAGGTGTGTCGAGTGAGCCTACCGCGGGTTCAGGGCGTGGCAGTACGCGGAACAACTCCTCTGCGTACTGCTTCGAACTCGTGAACTCGCGCGGCATGCGGGCGTAGTCGAATTGGATCGTTCAGCCGCGCCGTTTGGTTGTTGAGACAAGATCCTCCATGGATCGCTGACCGTTCTTGTCAATTTGCAGATTTACAAGAGCGGGAGCAGGAAGTATACGGATCGGAATTGGTGATGGGTCGGCGCTACGCAGGTCGAAATTGATCGGAAAGATATTCCGTGGAGGGTAATGGACGGAACATCTATTGACGCGAGGTCCGCCGAGAACGAGATGCCACCGCTCAAATTTGAGAGCGTCGCTGCTCGCGGGTTGCTGCGAAACGATATCGCTCGCGAGTTCGAAGTAGACAAGTGCCGCCGACCGAGTTTCTTCGGGTAGTCCTGCCAGTGATGCTTGATCGATTAGGAATTCGCGGTGAAATCGAAGATTCTCTTCAGTGGTTTCTTTCCAGAGTTCCAGTGGCACCGAACGGCGAGCCGCGTCACTCTCGCACTCGGGAACCGAGTGGTAGTAGTAAGGGGGCGGTAGGGGGGAAACTGCGGCGGTGGTGGAGGTGAGTGAGAGAAGCGCGAGGTGTTTGAGCAGCGGATTCATGGCGGCTTCCCATCGTTGGGCCAAGGTGCTTTGGGCAGTTGTTTCGACTGTTTGAGGGTACCAGGTGTTCTGGCTCGGGCTGCACGGTTTCTTCGGGGGAAAACAAAAACCGCCCGGCGAGCGGGCGGTTGGTGGGGTTTGCGTTGGGGCTGCGGGCTTACTCCAGAGCCGCGGCACCCGAGATGATTTCGGTCAGCTCGGTGGTGATCTGGGCCTGGCGGGCGCGGTTGTACTTGCGTCCGATGACGCGGCCCATTTCGCCGGCGTTGTCGGTCGCGGCTTTCATCGCCACCATGCGGGCGACATTTTCCGAGACGACGGCGTCGAGGAAGGCCTGGAACAGGGTGGCCTTGACGGTCTCGGGCAGCAGCGAGCTGAGCAGCTCGGCGGGCTCGGGGGTGAAGTCGTACTCGATGCTCGGGCCGGCGGCGGGAGCGCCTTCGACCTGTTCAACGGCCGGCGGCTTGAGGGGCAGGAGCTGGAGGACGGTGGGGCGCTGGCGCGAGGTCGAGATGAAGCGCATGTAGACGACATGCACCGAGGAGATCTCGCCATCGGCGAAGCGGTCCATGTACTGGCGGGCGAGCTTCTCGACTTCGTCGAAGGAGGGCTTGTCGCCGAACTGGTTGTGGGTGGCGTCGATGGCGAACTTGTTGAACTTGAGGACGCTCTGGCCCTTGCGTCCGACGACTTCGAGGGTGAAGTCATTGAGGCCCCGCAGGTGCTTCATGGCGGCGCGGAGGATGGAGCCGTTGTAGGGGCCGCAGAGGCCTCGGTCGGAGGTGATGACGAGGACGAGGGGCTTGGCGGTGGGCTTGAAGCCGTCGCGCGGGCCGTCGATGAGGGGGTGGGAGATGTTCCCGGCCTTCTCGGCGAGCTCGGTGACGAGGTCGAAGATGCCCTCGGTGTAGGGCTTGGACTGGGTCGCGCGCTGCTGGGAGCGAGCGAATTTGCTGGTGGCGATCATCTGCATCGTCTTGGTGATGCGACGGATGGACTTGATCGCCTTGATGCGTTTTTTGAGTTCGCGTGTGTTACCCATGGGGCGGAGAGTGTAGCGAAAGCGGGATTGAGGGGCCAGCGGGGGAGGGTTGGGAGGGCGGATTTTGGAGGAATGGTGGGGGGTTTTTGGGCTTGGGTGGCGTGGTTTAAGCCCGACGCAGTCGGGCGCAGCCCACGGAAGCACGGAAGGCAGGGCTGCACCTCTCGTGGGCTACGCTGCGCGTAGATTGGGATGAAGACCTGTTGCTCCGCGCGTGGTA
>CBFGVX010000065.1:0-18152 GCA_965652425.1 uncultured bacterium
TGCTCTTCTTCGCCGTGGACTTGGTCGAGGCCGACTTGCGGGCCACCGGCTTGCGTCCGGTCGACTTGGTGGTGGAGGACTTGCGGGAGGCGGTCTTGGTGGAGGTCGCCTTCTTCGCGCTGGTCTTGGTGGAGGAGGTCTTCTTGGGGGCGGCCTTCTTGGAAGCGGGCTTGGAGGCGACCGGCTTGCGGGTCGCGGGCTTCTTCGAGGCGGACTTCTTCGCCGTGCTCTTCTTGGCGGTGGTCTTCTTGGGAGCGGGCTTGGTGGTGCTGCCGGTCTTGGTGACGGGCTTGCGGGTGGCCTTCTTGGTCGCCTTCTTGGTGGCCGGCTTGCGGGTGGCGGTGGCGCGTTTGGTGGTGCGCTTGCTGGACCGTTTGAGGGTGGTGGTTGCCATGAAACTCGACTCCATTCATCTTGCTGCCGGAGCGTTGCGCCCGGGCACGCCGTGACACTTTGACCGCGCGGATCCGTGATCCGCCGCCCGGCCGCAAGCGGATCCGACGGGCGCCGATTGAGTGCCTGGCGCTGCCGGATGCTCCGCTTGTGCGAGAGGTATCGACCCGGAATTCAGGGCAAATCAATAAAACTTCGCGGACGAGGCGGTTATCGGGCATCAGAATGCAAATATTTTTGTGATTTTGTCTCACGCCGCATCGCTTTGAGGCAGAATCCGCGCTGCCCATCGCCAACCGCTTCGCACCGGATGCATCACTGCGCTGACCCGTTGGGCCGGTTCGTCCGATGCTCTCTTCAGCAGCAATCCATTCTCTTCACCCGACCTAGACTCTCTGCCCATGCCCTCCCGAAGTACCCCATCGCTCGATCTCTCGTCACCTTCCTCGGACGACAGGCACCCCACGGACATGCACACCCCGAGAGATTGGCATCCGCTGACCTGGACCGACCGCCCGAGCGGTCAGCCGATCAACTATCCCGACGGTGCTGCGCTCGCCCGCTCTTTGGACAAGCTCAAGGCCTTCCCCCCGCTGGTGACCTCCGGTGAGGTGGAGCGTCTGACGCACCTGATCGCCGAGGCCCAGGACGGCAAGCGTTTTCTTCTGCAGGGCGGCGACTGCGCGGAGACGCTCGACGACTGCCGCAGCGAGATCATCGCCGCAAAGTTGAAGATCCTGCTCCAGATGTCGCTGGTCATGGTGCACGGTCTGAAGCGGCCGGTGATCCGGGTGGGGCGTTTCGCGGGGCAGTACGCCAAGCCGCGATCCAGCCCGATCGAAACTCGCGACGGCGTGGAGTTGCCCAGCTACTACGGCGATCTGGTGAACCGGTTGGACTTTGACGAAGAGGCCCGCACACCGGACCCGCACCTGCTGGTGCGCGGGTATCAGCACGCCGCGGTGACGCTGAACTTCATCCGGTCGCTGCTGGACGGCGGCTTCGCGGACCTGCACCATCCCGAGAACTGGGACCTGGGCTTTCTGAATCACGCGCGGCTTCGCCCGTCGCTGCGCGCGGAATACAAGCGGATGACCGATCAGCTCGCCGAGGCGCTGCGGTTCATGGAAGCGCTCGGCGATTCCTCGGTTGATGAACTGTCGCGGGTCGAGTTCTTCACGAGCCACGAGGGGCTGAACCTCTGGTACGAGAGCGCGCAGACGCGGCAGGTGCCTCGGAAGTCCGGGTGGTGGGATCTGACCGCGCACATGCCGTGGGTGGGCGAACGGACGCGCGCGCTGGACGGAGCGCACATCGAGTTCTTCCGGGGCGTTCGCAACCCGATCGGCGTGAAGATCGGTCCGAACGCGGACCCGGACGAGGTGGTGGAACTGGTCACGCTGATCAACCCGAGCAACCAGCCCGGCAGGGTGATCCTGATCCACCGCATGGGCGCGAACCGCGTAGAGAAGGCGCTGCAGCCGATCCTCGAACGCGTCGCCGATTCGGGGCGCAAAGTCCTCTGGACCTGCGACCCCATGCACGGCAACACCGTCTCCGTCGGCCCCAGCGGCATCAAGACCCGTCGGTTCGACGACATCCTCTCGGAGATCGAAGCGGCCTGCGACACGCACGAACGCGTCGGGACCTACCTCGGCGGCGTGCACTTCGAGTTGACCGGCGAGGATGTCACCGAATGCATCGGCGGCGGATCCGGCGTGACCGAGGACGACCTCGAGCGCAACTACGCGAGCCCCTGCGACCCGCGCCTGAATTACCAGCAGGCGCTGGAGATGGCGTTCTTGCTTTCACGCCGGCTCAGCGGCTGATCCCTCGGGGCAGCATGCGGGAGACGCTTACTCCGAACCGACCGCCCGCCGGAGGGCTGTTGTTTCTTCGCTCTGCGGTGCGGGGGTGCTGCCCGGCTTCGTCGGCTGTTGGTTCGCCGGAACGAATCGACGCACGGTGTCTTCCTCGATGGCCTGGCGGCGAGCGATCTTGACCGCGGTCACGCCGATGAACGCCGCGAACACGATCGCGATGGTGAAAACCACGCGGACGCGTCCCTCGCTGAGCCACACGCCGAGACCCGCGAACACGACGCCGATGCCGTAGAGCGTGAGCACCGCGCCCTTCACGCCCAGAGACCGCTTGAGCTGGTGGTGCAGGTGCTGATCGTCCGCAGCGGACAGGGGTTTGCCGGCGAGTTTGCGTCGCACGATAGCCAGTGCCGTGTCGATGATGGGGATCGCGTAGATGATCAGACCCGCGATGACCAGATGCGTGCGCCCCGTGTCTCCGAGCGAGAGCACGAGCACGATGGTCAGGTAGCCCAGCAGCAGCGAGCCGCAGTCCCCGAGGAAGATGGTGGCGGGGTTGAAGTTGTGGGGCAGGAAACCGAGGCACGCGCCGAGCAGCGCGAGCGCGATCACGATTCGTGCGGCGTCGAGACTGCCATCGTCGGACTGGGCGAGCATGAGCGAGACGATGAGCAGCCCGGCAGCGGCGATCGCCGTTACTCCAGAGAGCAGACCGTCCAGGCCGTCGATGAGGTTCGAGGCGTTGCACGCACCGAGAACGAAGATCGCGATGATCGCGGTTCCCGTCCAGTAGATCAGATCCACTTCGATGAACCCGGTGGGCGCGAGCATCGGGATCTCGGTGGGCATGGGGATGTTGTAGACCAGTTCCTCGTTCCCGATGACGATCCCGAACGGCTTCATCACGCCGGTGGCCACCTTGGTTCCGACATCCTGCATCGCCAGTGCGGCTGCGGCGAGGAGCTGCCCGACGATCTTCAGGCGGGGATCGAGGCCGACCACATCGTCGATCAGACCCGTCACGGCGATCAGGGTCATGCCGAGCAGGATCGACATCGGGACAAGGCGGAACCCATCGCCCGGTGATTCGGGGTTGAGGTGGACCGATTCGTGGAAACTGAACACCGATTCGGGAAGCAGCGCGTAGCCCAGGAAGGAAAACGCGATGCCCGCGAGCACACCGACATAGACGCCGACGCCGCCCAGGTAGGCGACGGGGAGCTTGTGCGCCTTGCGCGGATCGTTGGGGCGATCGACGATGCCGTTGGCGATGGCCAATCTGCGCAGGAGCGGCGTGATCGAGACGGTCACGACGAACGCGATGAGGAAGACGAAGATGTAGGAGTTGAAGATTTCGAGGATGGACTGCGCGGGGACGGTCGCGCCCTGCGCAAGTTCGGCCTCGCCCCCGGTTGCCGGAGCAGCAGCGGTCAAGTCCCGATTGAATAGCGTGCCGCTGGTCATTTCGCCCCCGATGCGTCCCCGGATACGCTCAAGCGTAGCTCATCGGCGATATCGGCGACGGTCTGGCGGAGTTGAATCTTGGGTTCAAATCCGATGAGGGTGCGGATTCGATCGAGCGAAGGGCGGCGCTGGGAAAGGTCCTCGAAGCCACGAGCCATCGCCTGGTCGTAGGGTAGATATCGGACCGCACTGGGTGAATCGAGCCACTCGATTACTCGACCGGCGAGATCGCCGATGGAAATCGATTGGTCGGACCCGAGGTTGTACACCCGATCGGCGGGGACATCGCGTCCGCGGCTGACGGATTCGAGCAGGTCGATCAGCGCCGGAGCGACATCGCGGACATCGCAGAAGCAGCGGGTCTGCGAGCCGTCGCCGTACACCGTGAGCGGCTGGCGTTGCAAAGCAGACTGGATGAAGCGAGGGAGCACCATGCCGTAGTCGCCGACCTGCCGGGGTCCTACGGTGTTGAAGATCCGCGCGACGATCACCGGGAGGCCGTTCTGGCGATGATGGGCGAGCGCGAGGTATTCATCGAGCGCTTTGGACGCGGCGTACGACCAGCGGGGCGCGGTGGTCGGGCCGTAGAGGCAATCGTCTTCCTCGCTGAAGGGTGAATGGAGAGACTTGCCGTAGACCTCCGAGGAGGAGGCGATGAGCGTCGGGGGCTTGCCGTGATCAACGGCGTACCGGAGGATCGACGAAGCCCCGCCGACATTGGTTTCGATGCAGGCGATGGGGTCGTCCATCACCCGCTTGACCCCCACTGCCGCGGCGAGGTGGTAGATGCGATCGAAGGACTGTTCGTTGGCGAGTTCGACGACCGCGTGTTCGATTCTTGCTTCGTGAACCCGCAGCGAGGAGCCGTTGCGGGCGGCGACACTCGCGGCATGATCCAGATTGCTGCGTCGACCGGTGGACAGATCGTCGACCACGGTGATCGCGGCCCCGGGGAAACGCTGGAGGAGAGCGTCGACGAGGTGAGATCCGATAAACCCGCACCCCCCGGTCACGAGCACCCGCATCGGAGTTGCATCGGGCGAGTGGGAGATCGGCGGGTGGGTGCTCATTGGGCGCTTGGGGATGCGGGTACCGGGTCGCGGGTGTTTCAGGCGGCCGGGTCGCTGTAGTTCTGGTAACTCATGGAGGTCTTGAAGTTGGCCTTCATGTATCCGCCGGCGGAAGCGCGGACCCCATTCACGACGACACCGAGGAAATCGCCCTTCGCGTCGGCGAGCTGGTTACGCAGCCGCTGGATCAGTCCTCGTTTCTCGGAGTACGCACGGCACACGAGGACCGAGGCATCGGCCTTGGCCGCGAGCGAGAGCGCATCCGCGGCGACGACGGCGGGAGGCGTATCGATGAGGATGAGGTCGTATTGCCCCTTGGCCTCATCGAGGATCTGCTGCATGACGCTGGTGTTGAACTTTTCGTACTCGTGTCCGCGTTTCGTGCCCGCGGTGAGCACATCGAAACCACCCTTGGCCTTCTGCACGGAGGCATGCAGCTTCGCCTCGCCGCGGATGACTTCGCTCAGTCCGGGGCCGGACTGGAGCTTGAAGATCGAGTCGAGGGCCGGGCGGCGCAGGTTCGCGTCGATGACCAAGACCCTGCTTTCGACGGAGCTGGCGGCGGAGGCGACATTGGAAATGACCGTGGTGGATCCGCTGCCGGGCATGCCGGAGGTGAAGAGGATCGTTTTGTGGCCTCTCGTGTCGCAGGCCTTGAAGATGGCGGTTCGGATCTGGCGTGCCGATTCGGCGACCGCGCCGAATGGTTCGTCGGTCACGGCGGTTTCGATGGTGTCGGGTTCGGCCGGGTCGAGGGAGAGTTCGGGCAGGCTGCCGAGCACGCGCGTGCGTGGGATCAGGGAGATATCGCGTGGCGTGCGGACACGCTGCTCACGCAGTTCCTTCAGGACGATGAAGCCGGCGACCGACCCGCCGAAGAGGAACATCACCCCGATCACAACCGGGATGAGCTTGGGGAATGCCTTGAGATCGGGCGGTGTCGCGGTCTGGATGCGCCGGATGCGCGAACCGACATCGCCGATCATGTTGACCTCATCGAGGCGCTGGCGAGCGTTGCTGATCTGATCGAGCACCAGCTCGAGCTCGGACTCGATCTCGGCGTAACGCTTGAGGTTCTGGGTGATCTGGTTGATCTGGCTGCGGGCGATTTCCGCTTCGTCCAGGAGACTCGCTTCGGTGGATTCGGAGGCCGAGATGGATTGCTGGTACTGCTGCACGAGATTCTGCAGCGTTTCTTCCATCTTGAGGTTGATGATTTCCTGGTATCGGTTCTCGAAGGACTGCAGCTGCGACTGAGCGTCGGTCACGGCTTTGGAGTTCGGTCCGGTGGTCTGGCGCAGAGCCTCGAGTTGGGCCCGCCGTATCTCGATCTCCGCCTCAAATCGCTGCGCCGTCTGGCTCGCCTGCGCAGCGGCTCGGATGGGTTCTGGATACACCGGAGTGCCCGGTTGATTCAGAAGTGCAGAATACTGCTCCAACTGGCGACGGTTCGCGGCGAGCTCAGCTCGGATCGGAACAAGCTCCGCCTGAAGGATCGCCAGCCGGCGGTAGAAGCTGCTCTCGGTGATGTCGGTCGATTCGAGCTGATTGTCGATCAGCAGGTTCTCGAGCTGGGTCTCGAACGATCGCTGGTTGTCTCTGAGCGTGCGGATCTGCCGCTCGATGTTGCGACGGATGACGCTGACATCGCCGGTTCGGACAGTGTTGTAATCGTTCTCGTAGACCGTGCAGATGGCCTGCGCAATCGTGGCGGCGTCTGCCGGGCTGGGCAGACTCACCGTAACGCTGAACAGAGCGGTGTTCGGTAGAACCCGCGCGCTGACCACATCCTTCAGGTCGTCGATGGCGGTAATGCGATCGAACGATCCTCTCGAAACATAATTGCTATACCAGCCCGTACTCTGGACACTCGGCTCCTGGACCGCCAAGTCAAGCAAACGATCCGAGCGGAGAATAAAGACTTGGGTCTGCATGAAGACTTCGGCCTCTTCGCCCGCGGCGTTGCTGCCGATGTCGCTCAGACTGGCCAGTGAGAACACCGGCTGTGTTTCATAGATCGCAGTCGCGCGATACCTCGGAACGGTGATGTTGAGGACGATGAACACGGCCACCCCGACCACCATGCCCACGAGCAGCGATCCAAGGAGCCACGGGTAGTAGGTTCTCAGCAGCCGCAGCGGATCGAGAGCGACTGCAGTGGCGCTCTGCGAAGGGTTCTGGCTCTGACCGATTTGATTCTCTGGACTCGGCATATGTCGTGTGTTTCCGGCGATCGGCGACTGTGGCGACCTCTGCTGTGGTGGTGTACATCGGCGAAACGGCGGGGAAACGCCATCGCTTCCTCGATCTGCCCGGAAATACGAACGGGATCTCCGAGCCGGGCGGGCATGGTAACCCGACTCGGACCTGTCGTACCTTACTGATTATTCAGACGATCGCGTACCCGGCTGACTTCTGGTGCGTATACCGACCGGGTCGATTCGTTCACGACCGGCAGAAGACGCTCAGCGGCCTCCAGATACTGTCGGGCGTTGCCGCCATCCTCAGCGAGCAGCAGGGTCTCGGCCAGATGAAGGTTCGCCGGAAGACGCTGCTCCTGGGTTCTGGCGAACCGCAGAGCCAACTGGAGCGTGTTGACGGCTCGGGAGTAGTCGCCACTGAGCATGTACACGACACCCACGGTATCGAGAACATCCGAATTTTCCGGGGCCATCTGGGCTGCTCGCTGGGCCAGGGGGAGTGCCTCATCGACCCGATCAAGGGACTTTGCGAGGTAGAACGCCACATTGTTGAGCATCTCCAGATCCTGGCCATTGATCTCGAGCGCAGCCAGCCCTTCCCGGGCAGCCGCTTCGATATCACCGTCGGCATATTCGAGATTGGAGAGCATCTTGTGCAGCTCAAACCGGGCCACGGGGTCGTTCTGCGCCTCCGCGAGCAGGGCCTGCGCTTCTGCGATCAGATCGGAGGGAGAATCGCCTCTGGCCTGGCGTGCCTGGATCGTGAGCGAACGGATGTACAGCGGGTGCGGTATATCCGCGTTTGGGTCCTGACTCTTCTGCTCACGGATCGCCTGATCCAGAGAAGTGATGTAATTGAACGCTGCCTGCGTGCCGCCGACGACCGTGATCAGATCGGCAAACCACTGGCGAAGAAGCTGCGTCGAGACGCCCTCTCCGGCTCCGCTGGCGATGGTGTATCCTCGCTGGACCAGAGGGCCGACACGGCTCTGGTCGCCGCCAGGTGCCGCGTACGCCCTCGCGAGCAGCATGGTCCGTGATACCGCCTCGGATCCATCGCTCTGGCCGGACTCGACGAGGGATATCAAGCGATTCAGTTGGGCGGGATCGATCGACCGCCCCGATCGCAGTAACGCGTCGAGCCGCAGCGAAGCGACTTGTGCCATCTGCGAGGGATTGTTCTCTACCCCGGGGACGCTCATCAGTTGCGCGAAGAAATCGGCGGCCTCGCCCATCGAGCCCCGCTGTCTCGCGAGCACACCCGCGGTGTATTGCCAGTACGCATCGGATGGGTTGGCACGGGCTCTCGTCGCTGCGACGGATGCCGCTTCAGCGAAACGTCCGAACCGATTGAGCTCCTGGACAAGCTGTCTCGACAGCGGGTCGGCGTTGCTGGGCACCGCCTCGATCCCCTCCCGCAATGCCTCGAAAGCGCGATCCGGATCGTTGCTCTGCATGTGCACGCGGTACCGAAGGATCCACGCCTCAGCGAGGGATGGCCGGAGTTCACCAACGCGACGGAGATCGAAAAGCACATCCGCCCGCCGCGAAGCATCATCGCTTCTGAACATCGCACGCCGGTAGAAGGGCAGGAAGTTCGTGGGATGTTTTTCCACGGCCTCGTCGTATAGCTGACCGGCCTGCGCGATGTTCCCACGCTGTTCGGCGAGCATCGCCGCGAGCAGCAACGCGTTGAGACTGTTCGGCTGCTGACCCCGGATCCGACCGATCAGCTCCGAAGCGCGGTCCAGCTGACCGAGCTGGAGTCTCAATTCGGCGAGTGAAAGCGCGAGATCCTGATCTGCCGCGTTCGTTGCTGAAAGTATGCTCTCGTAGACCTCCGCAGCGCGCTCACGGATGGTCGTTGCTCTCCCGCGGCTTTGGGCGCCTCTCTCTCGTATGGCTTCGGACTGAAGTTGGTCGGTCGCGCCGATCAGATCCGCCTGCGACTCCAGCGCACGCGCCTCATTTTCGAGTTGCGCGGCCCGCTGGCTCAACCGCTGTGCGAGGACGCGGCTGACCTGTTTGGTATCCGACGACTCGAGTTCGATCGCCTGCTCCATGATCTCGATGCCGAGATCGAACCGTCCGCTGGCGAATGCGAAATCCGCGACTTCCACGAGCGGCTGCGGCGAACCGGAGTCCGTCGCCTGGGCCGCCGCTCGTGATCGATACTCGGATATCGCCTCTGCCTCGGCGGCTGCAACCGCCTCAGGATCATCAAGCGCTGCCGCCCGACCCAGTGCGATACCCGCCTCGGCTCGCGTACGCTGGCCTGCGCTCAGCCACGGACTGATCGCTTGGTACACCGCCTCGGCATCATCGATCTCGCCGCGATTGACCAGAATCTCCATGAGAGAGAGCGCGTTCTCCCTGCTCTCACTCGAATCCTCGAATGCACTCGACTGTCGATCCGCGTTGAAATAGGTGCGCCGCTCGCCGAGCGCCCGCTGGATGTTCCCGGTTTGGCTCTCGAGTGTGAGCCAGAGATTCGTCACGCTGCGGTTGGTTCGAGCCGGCGCGTTCGGGTCGTTGTCCGGATCCAGCACCGCGCGGGCCTCTTCTGTGCGTCCCGTGCTGCGGAGCACCTGAACATAGTCGGAAAGCACCTGGATGTTGTCCCGACGCGCTTCGTAGGCCTGCCTCAGGTACTCGATGCCTTCGTCGATCTGTCCACTCTGCGCGAGTGCCTGGCCGAGATACCGCCGGATCTGAACGCTGGACGGGATCATCCCTACCGCCGTTCGGAGCGTTCTCACCGCCTCGGTCAGACTGCCCCGGGCCATCTGCAAACGCCCCTGGTAGAGAAGACCGTCCACGCCATCGGCGTTCGATTCCGCCGCGCGCCCCGCGACCTGAGCTGCCGCATCCAGATCGTTCTCCGAGATCGCCATACCGAAGCGGACATCGAGCACGGTCGGATGATTGGCATCAATCCGCTCGGCTTCATCCAGAGCCCGCATGGCTTCTTCGGTTCGCCCGACGGACGCCAAAATGGAGAATCTGGCCAACGCCTTCTCGACATCGGGCCGTGACGACGATTCGATCTCAGCCAGGCGATCCGCCACGGGATCCTCGCTGTTGAGTTGCGCGAGCATTCGCTCGAGCACCGTGTTCCCAGGGCTGGCACCGATCGCTTCACTCAAGCGCTGGCGGGCCCTCTCCCGGTTGCCCGTGAGAACATCGATCTGTGCGCGCAGCATCACGATGCGATCGTCACTCGCGGCCTGCGCATGGCTCTGTTCGATGCTGTCGAGGATCGCGCTCGCCTGTTCGTAGTCTCGGCGAGCGATCGCTTCGTTGGCCCGAACGGCCGCCGCAAGGATCGGATCGTCGCTCTCCTCGCCGCTTTCGATCGCGATGAGACGGCGCATCTGCTGGATGGGTTCGGCAAGCTCCTCGGGAGACACACTCCGTCTTGACTGATCAACCAGCAGCTGCATGGCCTGATTGAGATTGCCCTCGCGACGGTAGATGTCGGCGAGCATGATCACACCCTGGTTGTTGATACTGCCGTTGGATACCAGTCGCTCCAGAATCTGCTTCGCTTCGCCGGTGGTTCCCTCGCGAAGGTGCAGCGTCGCGAGATCGCTCAGCACATCGGTGGATTCGCCGAATTCGCGGCGGATCTCTTCGAGCAGACGGATCGCCGTCAGACGCTCTCCTTCCGCACGGGCGATGTCCGCTTCCGCACGCAAACGCAGCGCCTTCGTCGCGATGCCACCCTCCTGCTCGAGCGCATCGCGCGCCGACCGGGCCGCTCGCAGGTAACCCGAGGCGTCATCGTCACGCCCATCCGCGATCGCCTCGGCCCGCAGGTCGAGATTGATGTTGACCTGGGCGTACGCGGCGTCGACCTTGAGGTCAGGAAGGATCAGGCCCTCAAGACTGAGCTGCGGCTTGGGCAGAGCGCGAAGCCGGTCATATATCTCAAGCGCCCGCTGACGCTCCCCGAGGCGGCGCATCGCCTCCCCAGCAGCACGAAGTCGAAGGGGGCTGGTCGAGTCATGAGCGATCGCTCTCTCAACAAGGCTTCTCACACGCTCGGTATGCTCGGGCGAGCGACTCGCCCATGAGGCCAGCCCGACCAGTTGAGTGGTCGAATACTCCGCGGCCGGTATCGATTCGAAGACTTCGAGGATCTCAGTTCCGATGCGATCGGAAAGCGCGTTCGCCTGGCGAACTCGCTCAGCGGGGTTCGTGGTCTGCTGATCAACGCGCATCATCTCGATTTCCAGCTTCAGCGCGAGGAAACGAGGCGAACGATCGAACCCGAAATCGCCGTTCATCAAGCGCGCGAGCTGCTCGCCCGCTTTCGAGAGCTCATCGGCCGCCGCCTGAGCGCGGCCTTCAGTCATCGCGGTCATCCGCTCGTTGAGGTGCCAACGAACGAGACCGACCGCGACTCGGTCAAAATCTTCTCTGGCGGTCTCTGCGAACTCCGCGGCATCGGCCTCGTCCGCGCCGGGTGAAAGCGGCTTGAGGAACGGCTCCCGGTCGGACTCGAACGCCTCATAAAACGCCAACATGTCCTGCCTGGCTTCTTCGCGTTTCTCGGAGTCGATGTTCTCCATCGCCGATCGGTCGGTGACCGCGAGACCGCGGATCGCCTTCAAACGGATCGCAGTCGGTGAATCATCCGGGAGCGATGCGACGCGGCGATCGATAAGCGTGGCCACCTGCGCCAGCGGGTTCGGGCCGCTGTTCGCACGCATGAACTCTTCCTGTGTCAGCACAAGTTCGAGTTGAGGCCCCGGGTCCGAAGGGTCGATCGTTGCCAGTCGGTCGAGCGATCCGAGGTACCGCTCGCGGTACTGCTTGCCGTATTCCACATCGGTGTCCGGTGTGGTGCGCAGCAGCGTGTCCCTCCAGACCTCCAGCCAATCGCGACGGGTGCCGTCCTTGTTGACCGCGCGTCCATACTGGCTGGCGGCATCGCTGAACAGCTCGTTCGCTCGCGCGGCATCGCCCGCCGCGAGCGCCTGCTCGGCCTCGGCGACCAGTCGATCACCCGAGGCAACATTCCGCTCGCCGCTCATCCGGAGCGTTATCGCAGCCAGCCCGCCCACGCCGACGGCCAGCGCGAGAAGCGCCCCGACAAGGATGATGACGAATTTCGTATTGACTTTGGAAGCCATGTGTGAACGATCCCTTTCCAATCCGAACGCGACCCAAGCCGCTCAGCGCGATTGCCTCGAATAGTCAGTGAAATCCCAAGTCCCAGCTTCGACCTCGTCCCAGTTGGGAACACAGCGCATGATCTCCGGGAACAGATCCCGCAGCGCGTCCGCCGCGAGTTCAGCAAGCTCTTCCGCGGAATCGACCGTTGTGCTGGAGAACTGCACCTTGGCGTAATAGGCGTATTCGCTGTCGAGCTGGTAAGCGAGACCGCGCACCCCGCTGGCCGACGCGACCACACCGCCGTTGGCGATGAAGAAGTACCCCGCCCAGATATCCTGGTCGCTGGAAAACTGCTCGAACGCGCTGATGTTCATGGCGAGGTTCTCAACGCCACGGGGCAACGGGATACGCTGGTATGTCACACCGGACCGATCCGAATACCGGACGCTGCCGTCCTCACGCGTCTCTTTCAACACGCCGGACTCCGGCGACAGATCAAGCGGCACACGCGTGATCCGAGGAGACGCGGACATCGCACCGCCGCCCGCAACGACGCAGCGCTCCGGGACATGAGGGACCGCGTCGATCATGCCCGTGTAATACACCGCGTGCAGTTCGAACGCGACGGGATTGCTGGTCCCTATCGTGTCGACCCGCTGGTACACCCGTGAGATCGCGTTCGCGGACCCCAACGCAGCGATCTCTTCGGCGCCCATCTGTCGGTCCGGGCCGATCTGCTTCCAGCGCGCCTCCCCGGTCGGTGGCAGGGTGTCGGGGATCGAACGGAGTTGGAGGTTGTCTTTCGGGTAGATCGGCAGCTTCGTGATCCGCAGCCCGTTCGCGCGGATGTACCAGCCCAGAGAAACCGCAGCCAGCACCATCACCGCGAGCGGCACAATCACCGCCGGATGAAAAAGCACCGCGCCCCGCCGATCTTTGCCTTTGCGTTGCCCGTTCATCACGACATCACACCCTTTGCTTTCACCGGCTCCTCTTCATCCGGCGTGACCTTCTTGAGCAGCCACACACAGAACATGAAGAGCAGAAACGCCGGCACGAGCAGCAGCGTCCCGATCAGGGTGTGCGCCCCGCCGACCGAAAAATCCGGGTTGACCAGCGTGATCGCCGCGAGCGCCGCCACCCGCACGATGTTCATGAACACCGCCACAGGCACCGCGAGCAGCAACAGCGCCACCCGGTGCCACCATTGGCGGCACGAGAAGAACCCGACCGCGACCGCCAGCGCGACGAACGCCACCACCATACGCATTCCAGAACACGCCTCGGCCACCTCGAGGGGGAAGCCCTCGCCCGACGAATTGAACACCGTCAGCTGGTTGCCGACCCGCGACACATCGAACTGGAGTATCCGGAGCAGAACCTCCGAACCGATCGCCGCCATGTCTTGCAACTTCTCGGTGATCCGGTTCATGATCATCTCGGAGATCGTGACCGCGAACCCGAGAAACGCGATCGGAAACAGCAGCTGCCTGAACAGGTGAGGCCCGGCGAGCAGCAGAACCAGCCCGCAGATCGCGAGGATCATCGAGAAGCCCTGCAGCATGTGATTCGCCAGAGCGATGTTCAGCAGAAAGAACGCGTAGCTCACCACGCCCACAAGCAGGACCGCGAGCCCCGGCCAGTACAGGCACGCCCGATCCCAGTGGAACTTCGCCCGGTTCACCCAGATGTAGATGCCGGAAATGACCGGAACCGCGAAGGCGTGCCCCCAGTCCTCGAAATAGGTCGCGCTGAATCCATTCACACCGAACTGACGCTCGACCCAGAGCCAATACAACCCGACCAGAGCCGCGAAAAGCGCCCCGAGAGCAACCATCGCAACCGGATCACGCCTGGCCAGCCGCGCTGCGATCGGCGAGGCAGACGGAAGCCGCACCGATGCCCAAGCGCGGCCCACACCCGCGTTCGATACTGGGCCGGTGGCGCTGTTTGAGATCGTGCTCATGGTCAGGTTCTGGCCCCAGATTACCCATCTTCATACAGGACGACCGACGCGATCGACAACCCTTCCCGTGGATGACGCGTACTACGCCATCGGGCGACGCATTGTTCGGCATCCTGCCAGTCGCTCAGGGAATCCCTCCCTGAGTTATCGGTGCCTCGAGTTACTGACCGACACGGTTCAAGGGCGGCGCACCGAAGACATCGTTACCGAAGTTTCGGTCCAGCAGGAAGCCGAATCCATAGGAAGCACGGAACCCGCCGCGAACCACCGCCAGAGGTGTCGCCCAGAAGTTCGTACCGAAGTTCAGCATGTCATCTGGCTTGAGCAGGATGTCCGGTGCGGTCCCGTTGGCGATCGCCCGCGCATCCAGACGGATCGTCGCCTGCCGGTTGTCCCCCACCAGGCGCGTCAGGTCCACCCGCTCGGGGATGCCGATCGCCGAGTAGTTGCCCGCCGCGATCACCGCCCGCAGGAGCGTGAGTTGCGTCTGCCCGTTGAGGTTGTACACCCCGTCGCGGTTGATGCCCGGTCCGCCGATGTACACCTGGCCCACATCCGGGCTGCGCACCGAAATGATGTCGCCGGGGCGGATCACGATGTTGTACCGGGCATCGCCGTCGATCAGAGGCCGGACCGGCACGCGGATCACCCGCTGCGTCACGGCGTACTCGCTCTCGCCCAGCGGATCCTCGCCCTCCGGCAAGCCGTCGGCGGGTCGCGCCACGCTCCGGGATTTCCGAACCCAGCGACCGCCTTCAAATACCCACCGACCAGAAGGCGATTCGCCCCCGGCCGACTGAATCGCGTTCTGCTCGCGCCGGCTCTCGCCTTCCGCGCTCGAACCGACCGGCGTCGGCCGGAATGTCGTGGACCCGTCGAGATCGATGACCGGTTCGCCGCCCGCGTTGGATTGACCATCCTGCGAGAACGCCGCCGGGCTCACCGATTCTTCAAAGACCACTTCCCTCCCCCGATCCGGGGTTCCGGCGAGCAGTTCATCGACCAGACTCCGCTGCTCGCGCGTCTGCGTCGTATCGGGCATGCGCCGGACATTCGGGCGAGTGCCGAGCATGCCCGGGTCCACACCGCCATCACCGGTGATGTCGTCGATCAGGTCGAGGATCGGCTCCGCATCATCCTCCGGACGAGTCGTGCTCGGGCGCGAAGGCACCTCCGCCTGTCCCACTTCGTCGTCCGTGCGGACCTGCCGGATCACATAGATGTACTTGATGACCGGGTTCACGCCGCCGGCATCGATCACCGCGTCGAGCAGGCGGAAGTCCGGCCTCGTGATCTGGGCGATGCCCGGGCGCTGGATCGCGCCGAAGATCCGATAAGTCGCGTCGAGCTGACCCCGCACCGAGACAACCACTTCGGGGTTGGCCAGGATGCCGGCGTCGATCGCCGCCTGCCCGATGGCCTGCTCGATCTGGCGTGCGGTCAGGCCCTGCACCCGAACCGGACCGATCAGTTGAAGATTGATCTCGCCGATCTGATCGACCACCGCCTCGATGCCGAAACTTCCTCCAGCTTCAAACAGGTCGAGAATGCGGATTTCCAGCACATCGCCGGGGCCCACGCGGTACAGCGTTGCCGACACATCGAGATCCTCCGGACGGACCTCCGTCACATCCACCGAATCCTGCATGCCGGCCTCGATGATGTCGATCCGGTCCAGCACCGGCACCACGGTCGGCGTGTGCTCCCAACGACCCGCCACCGACGGGTCCCACAACCAGGCATCGGTCTCGCGCATGCAGCCACCGGCCAGCGAGGACAGCGCCAGCGCTCCCAGTGCAAGGCCCGCGCGGGCAGAGGTGGAGCGGATGCCGCGGCGTACACGGCGCTGGCTCGGTGTTCGGTGTCCGGCTTCGCTGCTCACAAACCTCTCCTTCGCATCATCGCTGCCATCCTCCGTGGATCATCCGGCGGCCGCCTCGTTGCGATCCCCGCCCGATCCACTGCGCCGCCTCCGACGCTGCGGTGCATTCTAGTGAAACGCGTCGAGCGTGCTTTTGAACACCCCCGAACGCAGGGCCGATAGCCCATCGTCGCATATCGACCCACACGGCCCGCATCATTGACCCCGGCCCATCCTTTTCTGCATTTTCACTCCCGCCACCCCCACCTTTATCGGAGTCCACCCCGATCCACCCAGGATCGGCAGTTTCTGCGCACCACCCCACGCGTACGCTCCGCCCTTCCCCGGAGTTCACCGCCGACAATCGCCTCATCCAGCGCATCGAACCGCGCCGGGGCCGCGGCTATACTTCGGGTCCAATGGCACCCCTCCAGACCACCGATCCCGCTTCCGACCAGGCCCCGATGGACGCCGCCCTCCAGCGGACCCTCGCGCGCCACCCCCGCCCACTCGGCGGCGACCCCATGAAGCGGGACAACAAGTCCCTCCTCTCTCTCTCGGGGATGATCCTCAACAACCGCGACGCCGGCGGCGGCCAGGATGTCAAGCAGCAGCTCGCCCTCAAGCGCAAGCCCAAGTGGCTCCGCGCCAAGATGCCCGGCGGCCCGGAGTACCACGAACTCCGCAAGAACCTCAAGGAGCACCGCCTCCACACCGTCTGCGAGGAGGCGGGCTGCCCCAACATGGGCGAGTGCTGGGCCAGAGGCGTCGCCACCATCATGATCCTCGGCGACACCTGCACCCGTGCCTGCGGCTTCTGCAACATCAAAACCGGCAAGCCCAACCCCATCGACCCCGATGAGCCCCGGCGCGTCGCGGCCTCGCTGGCCCTGATGAAGCTCAACCATGTCGTCATCACCAGCGTCGATCGCGACGACCAGCCCGACGGCGGCGCGCAGATCTGGGCCGACACCATCCTCGAATCCCGCCGGGCATGCCCCGACATGTCCATCGAGGTGCTCATCCCCGACTTCAAGGGAGACTGGGACGCGCTGCAGTTCGTCATCGACGCCGCGCCCGAGATCCTCAACCACAACCTCGAGACCGTCCCCCGCTGCTACCCGGCGGTCCGGCCGCAGGCCAAGTACGAGCAGTCGGTCGAACTGCTCAAGCGCTGCAAGGAGGCCGGGCTGGTCACCAAGACCGGCATCATGGTCGGCATCGGCGAGAAGGACGACGAGGTCGTCACGCTCATGCGCGATGTCCAGAAGCGGGCCCAGACCGACATCCTCACCATCGGCCAGTACCTCCAGCCCACCCGCAACCACCTCCCGATCGACCGCTGGGTCACCCCCGAGCAGTTCGAGTGGTACCGCGAGGTCGGGATGGACCTCGGCTGGAAGGTCGTCGAAAGCGGCCCGATGGTCCGCTCCAGCTACCACGCCGACATCCAGGTCGAGCAGCTCATCGGCAAGGACCGCGAAAGCTACGAAACCTTCCGACGCCTGATCGGCAAGTCGAGCGCCAGCGCCCCCGCCGGCCCCGGCAAGGCCCCGGACATCGAGCCGGGGCTGGGGACCACCGGCTTCACCGGTGGCTGCGGCGGGATGTGAGAGCCGCACACCACGATCTCAATCTCTGCTGATTAGAGCCCAATCGCGCAAGCGATGGGTGGCAAGCATCCGGCGTCTGGATCGAACTCACCGCCCGCGGCATCGCCCGCCTCTGCAACGCCGGACACCCCGCCCCGCTCATCATCCGCGCGGGCGCCGATCCCGAGCGCGTCGAAGCGATCTGCATGAAGGCGGCGACGGACTTGGCTTCCGCCAAGGCGATCGAAATCGCCGCGAGGATCCTCGATCGCGTCGACAACCGCAGCGGCGGCTCCATCAACCACGACGACATGATCGTGCTGGCGATCCGACGGGCAACGGATTCGGCTTGACCGCCCAACGGGTTAGAATCTCCGCTGTGCTTCGCCTACTCGCAAAAATCCTTGTGTGGGTCACAGAGGGGTTGGGCGTCATCATCTTGTCTCCCTTCTACTTCATTTCATGGCCGTTCTTTGCCCGAGCGCAAAGACGACTGGCCCAGCGAATGTCCTCGAAGAGTTGCCATCATTGTGGTGAACCATTGCGAGACATCACACCCAAGCAAATAAAGTACTGCGCCGCACGATTCCGACTCGGCGAAGGTGGATCTTCAATCGATCGAGACCGATTGCCAGAGCACGAGGCCACTTGCCCGAACTACGGG
>CBFGVX010000066.1:0-18107 GCA_965652425.1 uncultured bacterium
CGTCATCCAGGTCCGAGTCCGAGTGTCCTCGGGACGACGATCGAGCGGACGATTGGCGTAGTTCGACCTCGAAAGCAAATACGCTCCCTCAGACGGGATCGAACCCGGATAATCGCCGATGGGTTCATGCTCCGAGTCACGGGAATACCGCGGGGATTCGTGCGAACGCGTGATATCAACCAGCGCCTGCTGCAAGCCCTGGGCATCGACCGAAGCGGATCGAGCCAAGTATCCAAGCAGCCGCTTGGACTCAGCATTCCAGCCGCCGCAACTCGCGAGCACATGCTCCGCAGCGAGCCGGAAACTCTGGTCAACAGAGCTGGCGGTCGGCGGTTCCAGCGCCGCCGGCTGCTCCCCGCGCCCCGCCTCGACAGCGCCGGGCGCTTCAAGTGGGTCGGGCGTGTTCGGCTGCGCATCCTCACCGAACGGAACACGCTCGCTGTCGTCCGACGAAAGGAGCGCCTCGCGAACCCTCGGATCGCGAAGCTGCGCGGCGGCAACATACAGCGCAACACGCAATTCATCGGCTTCTGGCGTGCGCCCCTGCGGATGCTCGTCGATGCGGCGAAGTCGAGACAGCAGCGCCCGTGAAACTTTCTGCGCGGTCAAATCCTCCCTCTGGAGCGAAAGACCCAGCAGTTCGTGAGGACCGGTCGGTGCGTCCTTGAGTCCGAGATAACGCGCAACGACCTCTGCAGACAGGTTGTGATCGCGCGATCTATCCACCCGCGCCGCCTTCCCCCGGCAGATCCATCCCGAGTTCCCGCGCGAGTTCGCGCAACCGAGTCGCGTGTGGTTCAGGCCCTAGATCCGGGTACAGCACCGCATGCTGACGCAGCACTGTCAACGCCCGTTCACGGTCCACGCGTGCGAGAGCGACCAGATGTCCGGTCCGTGCCTCGAACCACGCTTCGCTCCCTGCACGATAGCCCGAAACAAGGGTTCGCCAGGCTTCAAGCGACGCGAGATCATCGCCAGCGGGACCGCCCAACTCAGCGACCCCTCGCAGCGCATCGGCATTCTTCGGATCAAGACTCAAAGCCGCACGGAACTGAGCGAACGCGATCGAAAGCGCACTCCTGTCGCTCTCGATCTCCCAGACTCGCTTGGCAGCGGTACCGACCCGGTTCCGCACGCTGATCAGCAGCTCACGCTGTTGCTGGGTCATCGACGCATCGTCGCTGGCGATCTGATCCAGCATGTCCTGCCCGACACGAACCAGCCGACGGCCCACCTCGACGATCCTCGATGCCTCGGTCCCCGGCCGGTCGACCCGTTCGAACTCGATCACAACATCCCGATAAAACAGACGCACGGAAGATTCGCCAAGATCGCTGCCGCTCTCACTCAGCTCGCGGATGATGCGTTCGGCCTCACCCTGCCTTCCGCTCGCAAGCGCCAACTGAGCACGACGGAATCGGATTTCGCTCTCCACATCAGAGGCGCCGGCAACACCCTCAATCAGCATCTTCTCGAGCAGGGCAATCGCTCGCTCGGCACGAACCAGATCGGGAACACGCATCGATAGCGATGCCTCCGCGACCTGCCTCGCCCTCGCCACGGCGTAACGCTGCGAGCGTTCGTCTCCGGCGAAAGCCGACCTTTGCTCGCTCATCAGCAGAGGTTCGGCGATCTCGAGGAACCGAGCCGCGTGCGCGTCACGCTCGTCTCCCTTGGCGTTCTGATACATCTCGTACGCCAGCATCGCCGCTGTTCGCAACGAAGTCACCCGCAGCGGATTCCCCTCGGGCACGGACATCAGAAGCTCGATGCGCTGCTGCGTTGGAATGGTGCTGGACTCGGCCAGACGCAGGACCAGAGCAGCCGACTTCTGGTTCTCCGGGTACTCACGAAGAAACCTCGCGATCAGCTCATCCCGTCTCGCTCGAACCGCCCGCTCCAGATCTTCCTCAGCAGCTTTCAGTCGCTGGTCCAGCGAACGGATGGCCATCCAGAGAGCATCCGCCGCTCTCTCCCGATCGGTGAACTCGGAGGAAGCCAGAACCAGCGCATCAGCAGCCGCGTCCAGACCGATGCCCCGTTCAGCGTCAGAGTGTTCACCAGCATAGAAAATTGAAAGACCGATCAGCATCCGTGTATTGGCGTGTGCCTGAACGAACCGCGATGCATCCGGGGTACGCAGCGAATGCACGAACAACTCGGCGGCCTCTCGGTACAGCTTCGCGATGTCCGGATCGCCCGTCGGCTCATCCGTGCCCGATCCACCGCTCGTGTGACTGTCACGGGCCTCCTGATAGAGCACGAGCCCCCGTATATGCAGCGAAATGAAGCTCTCGTCGCCGAATCGATCGGTGCTGTACCGCCGGGCCAGATCGAGCACATGCCCGAGCTGGTCCTGCACCATCAGGTCGCCCAGCGCAAGGTCACGCAGACGCTCGACCTGCCAAGGCATGTACGCCGTATCAGGGTTGCGCCTGATCTCTTCAAAGCAGTACACAGCCACCAGACGGGCCAATCCAACTGGCAACGGATCTCCGTACTCGTCACTCTCACTCTCAGAGCGGAGCGGCGGTGTGCCGCGCCGTTCGGTCACCACGCCCGACGCTGAGGACCAATCCCCGCTCGATGATTCGAGGATGAACCGGCGAGTGAAGATCTGATCCCGAACACCCGGAGACAGGCCCTCGGTCGACTCGATCGCATCGATCCATTGCTCGGCGGTCGCGATGTTACCGCGGATCGCGTGCGCAGCGGCAGTCGCCAGAGCCGCACGGGCGATATGTTCGTAGCGAAGCGAAGCTTCAGACACATCGTCAAGCCGCGGCTCGCTCAATCTTTCCGCGCCGAGCAGCCAACCGAAATGCTTGATCGCTTCGGTCGCCGCGGCAGGATCCCGGCCCATTTCCGCGACATGAAACGCCGACCAACCAGCCAGATAGAACGCCATGGATCGCTGCCGTCGGGCTTGCGCCAGCGCTTCAGCCAGCCACTCCGTTTCGATCCGCGCTCCACGCTCTTCCTCGCGCTCGAGTTCGCGAACCCTGCGATCCGCTTCCATGCCGATCGCCGCGAATCTCCCGCGCAGATCGCTCATCCGCGCAACGGCATCCACCCGTTCGGCTTCACCGAGCATACGCAACACATAGCGTTCGGCAACCTGTTCAATACGCGTGTAAGACGCCCTGGCCAGCCCGAGACGAAGCTCGATGGTGTTCGCATCCGGGACCTGCTGCAGAAGTCGCTCGCCCGCCGATTCCCATCGCCGCTGCTCTTCGACGCTGCCCGCCTCAGAGAGCAGCCGCGCGTACACCCCAGCGAGGCGTTCCGCGACCTCGGTGCGCTCTCGCGTATCCGTCGCGGTATCGATTCTCTGCTCGAGCTGTTGCACAAGAAGTTCCAGCATCCCGCGATCAAGAAGGAACTCCTCCAGCCGATCGTCGGGACCGGATCGATCCTCGGCATCCTGTGCGTGCGCGGGCATCGCGGCGGCATGCAGCGCAGAAAGAGCGATCGCCCAGCGGATCAGCGGATTATGACGAACGCTTGGGAACATAGGTGACCTTTTCATAACCGGCGTCCCGGCAGGCCTGCAATGCCGCAGTCGCCCATCGCACGGAAACCCGATCTGCCCCCTCCACGAACACGCCGCCCTCACGAGGCAGTTCCGCGAGCAGATCGCGCAATTCCGCCTTGCTGCGAAGCACTCGCCCCGCGATGCGGAAACCCGGCTGCCCGCCGAAGAAATCAACCTCCACGATCTGCGGCTGGAAGTCGGCCGAACTCCCGCCCTCAACCTGCTCGCTCTGCAACGACGGGATCAACTCCGATTCCGGCGGCGAGTAACTGGTCGAGAGCAGGAAGAAGATCAGCAGCAGAAAGATCACATCGATCATAGGCGTGATCTGCAGCGGCGATGGCAGCCGGCTTCGCTTCTGTTGTCCCGACCTTCCGAACGCCATCAGTTCGCACCCCCACCCGGGCCAGGAACACGCGTTGCCAAACGCCACGACTGAACGCCGAGTCCGATCAGACCTTCGGCGATGACATTCACATGCGCGAGCGCGGCGTTCTGGTCCGCGCGCAGAAGAACCTCCGCGTCCTCATCCCGTTCGGCGTTCTCCAATTCCGAAGCGACCATCTCCAGCAGACGATCGAATTCGACTTCCATGTTGTCGACGATGATCCGCCCCTCGGCATCGATATTGATCACAAGCCCCGGGCTGTCGCTCGCCTCAGCGGTTTCGCCCGGTTCTTCCGGGAGGTCCAGCAGCACACGCGTCATCTGGATCAGGGAAGAGGTCGTGAGAAAGAAGATGATCAGCAGAAAAACCACATCGATCATCGATGTGATGTCGGGCAAGCCGACGCGTTCTTCGCTGTTCTCACGGATGAAACGCAAGCGATGACTCCTCTGCCGAAACGATCATGGTGTGGCGGGACGCGAAGCGGCCGCAGGACTTTCCGGCCTGACCGGCGCCGGTGGCGTAGGCGCGCCGTTCCCCCCGGGCTTGGGCGCCCCCGCTCGCTGAGGCGGGATCTCGACATACAGCGCCAGCTCATCGACGGTGGACGCGATATCCGCCGCGATCTTCTCGATACGGTTGCGGAAGTAGGTCACCGCAGCCGTTGTCGGGATAGCGAGGATCAACCCCATGATGGTGGTGACCAGCGCCAACGAGATGTCCCCCGCGAGCTGATCAGGACGGGCAAAGCCCTCCGCGCTCGAGATCGTTCCGAACGCTCCGTTGATTCCCACCACCGTGCCGAGAAGCCCGAGCATGGGCGCGATCGCAGCGATCAGAGCCAGCGCATCAAGTGAACGAGACAGACGGGCAATCTGCGACTGCCCCGCTTCCTCGAGCGCCGCTTTCAACTCGAGTGCACCGAACGGCGATCGCCGGTAGCGCGTCAGCCCGGCATCCATCACCTCCGTCAGCAGGCACGCGTTGTTCTCCTCGCGACAATAGGCGATCGCTTCGTCGATCCTTCGCGATCTCAGAAGATCCGTCAGGTCATCCACTACATACTGCGGCGAAAGCGCAGAGGAACGAATACGGATCAGATGAAGTATCAGCAGCGCCAGCGCGCCGAACGAGAGCAGAATGATGACGAAGCCGATCGATCCGCCCGCGCTGAGAAAGCTCAGAAAAGAGTCCGCACCTCCCTCCGTATCCGGTTCAGGAGGCGCGGCCTGCGCAAGCAGAAGTCCGAGGCGATCAAACAGTGAACTCGTGACAGACATGAATACCTTTCATTGCGAAATCGCCGCTTCAAGCCAGTCGGCCGCGCCGTGCTGAGGATAACGGTTGCGAAGCTCCAAAAGGATCTGCGAGACCGATTCATGGTCTCCATGCCGATGCAGCGCCCGCCCAGCTTCGGCCAGCGAAACAGCCGCCAGATGCGGCTGAGCACGGGCGAAGCGGGCAGGAACATGCAGCAGGTGCAGCACGCCGCGATCCCGGTCCTCCCTTGATTCCTCCATCAGCAGCGAACGGCCGAGCGCGGCCCGGGCCCACGCCTCCTGCCATGTGCCAGACTTTTCCTTGATGATGCCAGTGAGCTGCGCTCGCGCTGCAGAGCGGGTCCGAGCATCGCTATCGCGAGCACGGATGATCGTATCGACGAACTCATACCCCTCGCCGAATCGCCCCGCCTCCAGACTCCATTCAACATCACGCCCGGCATCATGACCCGCGCAGACCCGATAGAGATTCAGTATCGCCTGGGATGACTCGCTACCACCGGATCGCTCCAGACTCTCATGCACCTGCACCGCAGCGGCAGAACCCTCCAGCCACATCGGAGGAAGCGTCGGCACCAGGAGCGTGCGCGCATCGATCACGCCCGCAGCGCCGGATTCGCCCGACTGACGCTGACCCGTCTCCCGGATGCGAAGCGCCGCGGCCCACGCCTCGATCGCATCGCTATGCCGGTTCTCCCACACGCGGCATCGCAGCGCCCCTTCCGCGATCACCAGCCCCGTCGGTCCCGCAACCCCATCCCGCATCAAGCGAGCGAACAACTCATCAAACAGTGGCGAGGCCAGCTCAAGGTCACCCCTCATCAACCTGCTCTTGGCTCGCCAGACATCGTCGGACCAGTCGCGGTAGACCTCGACCTCCTCCGCGCCCTCCCCCCGGGCGAAATACACCGCATCCCACCCCAGAACCCGCGGAGCCGCCCCGCCGATGGCCACCCCATCCAGACTCACGCCTTCAATCGGCGCATCAATCACGGAGCCCGTTCGCAAGACAAGATCCGCAGCCACGCTCCCCGCAAGGCAGCACACCGCACACGCCACCGCCCATACCCGCTTCATGGAGCCACGCCCGTCGAAACATGCGTGTAGCTCCCGCCCGACTGACGCGCGATCAGCTTCATCACCTCTTCCGCCTCGCGCTCGATGAAGGTGATGCAGTGGATCGGCACTAATCGGCCAGAACTCCTATTCAATTGTGCTATCTGCGATGCAACATTCGGGTCTCCAAAATCACCGTCTGTCATAAAATAGATAGCATCGGGTCGAGGATTGAGATTGAAAGCAACTTTGAATGCCGGTAACGGGACCGTCGCACCTGCTGGCTGAATATTGTTTATCTGTCCGCGAATTGCACGCTTTGTGGCAATGTCTGCATTTTGCCATCCAGTCTTGCCAAGCACAATTTCTGAACTGCTATACAAAATGATTGCGAAACGTGTATCGGTATGCAATCCCATAATAGAACGAGTCAGCTCTCTCTTGAGATAAACAATCCTATCTTCTTGGATCATCGAACCCGACACATCCACGATGTACGCGAACCGATTCCCGCTCGACTCAACCCCGAAGAACGACGCCGCCCCGCCCGCGCCGCTCTCGAACACCGCGGACCCCGAATCGCTGTCGATGTCCCCGGCCCCACCGATATCACCCAGTTCACTCAGATCCAGAACGCTCAGGTCCAGCGAAGCCGACGGCATCTCGATCTGCGGACTCTCGAACAGGTCGTTCAGGTCCAGGTCCGTCGGGGTAGGTGACTCCGCCGCCAGCGAGACCTCCATCGTCTCCTGAAGAACGCTCTCGGAGAGGACCGCCATCGGCACCTCCCCATCACCCTCCGACGCCGCCGCGGGCTGCGCCGGACGCACGATCAGAGCCGCAGTCAGCAGCAGCATCAGGTGAACCGTCAGCGACGCCGAGATCGCGAATATCGTCGTCTGCCGGCTCCAGCCCAGACGCCCCCCGATCGCGTCCGCGATCCGCGTCAGCACCCCGCCCTCCGGCGCCGCTGTCTCTGTTGGCTGGCTCGTAGAAATGATCAGGCCTTTCGCGTTGTTGCTCTGAGCGCGAGCACAGCAAGTGTATTATCGGCACCGCGGCCCATCCCTGTATAGACCAGCAAAGACGCTCCCGGTTCCGCAATATCCCCCGTTTCCCACGAAATCGAACACCGAACGCCTTGACGGGACACCCTTGGCCGGGTGCAATCCCAGCCCACCCCACCGGAGAGCGACCCAATGGCCCCAACCACGCCGATGTACCGCCGCGTCCTGCTCAAGCTCTCCGGAGAATCCGTCTCCGGCGAAGGCCAACTCGGCATCAACCCCCAGTCCCTGCGCGACACCGCCACCGCCATCGCCGCCGCCGCCCGATCCGGCGTCCACATCGCCGTCGTACCCGGTGGCGGCAACATCGTCCGCGGCTCCCAACTCGCCGACGCCGGCCTCATCTCCCGCGAAACCGCCGACCAGATGGGCATGCTCGGCACCATCATCAACGGCCTCGCCCTCACCCACGCCATCGAGGAAGCCGGCACCCCCGCCACCCTCTTCAGCGCGGTCGAAGTCGACGAAATCGCCCGTGGCTACTCCACCGTCGAAGCCGAAACCGCCTTCGCCGACGGCCATGTCGTCGTGCTCGCCGCCGGAACCGGTCTGCCCTACTTCACCACCGACACCGGCTCCGCCCTCCGAGCCGCTCAGCTCGGCTGCCAGGCCATCCTCAAGGCCACCAAGGTCGACGGCGTCTACTCCGCCGACCCCAAGAAAGACCCCAAAGCCACCCGCTACACCACCCTCACCCTCGCCGAAGCCGTCTCCAAGAAGCTCCGTGTTGCCGATCTCACCGCCATGACCCTCTGCGAGGAGCACGGCATCGACCTCGTCGTCTTCGACTTCAACCTCGAAGGCAGTCTCCGCAGGGTTCTCAGCGGCGATCCCGCCATCGGAACCCGCATTACCGCCGTCTGATCTTGCCGCAGACCGCGCGACAAAGGGGCAAGGCACCCTCGATTGCCGTATCCTGCCCCTCCCCACAACCCATTCAGGCCGCCGGACGCGGCCAGCGCAGGAGATACCCCCATGACCCCCGAGAGCATCCTCAAAGACGCCCAGACCCAGATGAACAAGGCCGTCGACTACCTCCGCAGCGAGCTCAAGGGCATCCGCACCGGCCGTGCCTCCACCGCCATCGTCGAGTTCATCAAGGTCGACTATTACGGCTCCATGACCGACCTCAAGTCCCTCGCCGCCCTCAGCGTCCCCGAGGCCACCCAGATCGTCATCCAGCCCTTCGATCCCCAGTCCGTGGGAGAGATCAAGAAAGCCATCGAGAACGCCAATCTCGGCCTCAACCCCTCCGTCGACGGCAAGGTCATCCGCGTGAACATCCCCCCCCTCTCCGGCGACCGGCGCAAGCAGCTCATCGCCCAGGTCAAGAAGATGGGCGAGGAGTCCAAGGTCGCCTGCCGCAATGTCCGGCGCGATGCCAACAAGCACATCGACACCCTCGCCAAGGACAAGTCCGCCGCCATCCCCGAAGACACCATCAAGTCCCTCAAGGACGATGTCCAGGAAGTCCTCAAGAAGCACGAGACCGAGATCGATCAGGCCGTCGCATCCAAGACCGAAGACATCTCGCATGTCTGACCGTTGACTCATCCCTGCGTGACTGAGCCGGCCCCGTGCCGGCTTTTTCATGCGCCCCTCCCACGCCAAAAACAAATCCCCCGGGCGGTGGTGGGTCCGCCCGGGGGACAGGCAAAGTGGAGGGTCGCTCAGTGCAGCCCGTTGCAGGCCACGGACCCTCCTCTGGTGGGTCTTTGAGTTGTCGTGCGCCTGAAACGGGAACCGGAGAATCGGGGCCGGGTCCGGTCGCGAGGGTCCATGGCGAAACTCGCCCTCCTCGCTCGTCACCGTGGCTGCCGGTCGGGCACGGGCATCCATCGTGCCCGACCTCGCGGAGGTTCCCTCCCCCGCGGCCACCTGGATGGCGTCCCCGATCTCTCCGGTCCCCGTCACAGCCGCGAAGCCGTCAACGCGCCGGGATCAGGCCCGCCATCAGGAGCAGCCCATGCTGTTCCCGCAGTTCAGGCACTTGTAGCAGGTGCCGCTCCGAATGGTCACCGTGCCGCACACATCGCACGCCGGCGCATCCTCCTGACACTCGCTCAGCGCCGCCGACAGCGTCGACGACTGGCTCGAAACGCTCGCAGAGCTCCCGTCCGCACCGACGATCCGCGTCGAGGACGAGCTGAACGACGCCTTCACCTGCGTGACCTCGCGCTTGGCCTGGTGCACCGCCGTCGCCGGCACATCGCCGTCGTCGTCATCGCTGTCGGCAATGGCGAAGCCGCGACCGGCCGAACGCAGCGCCGGAGCCGCCGGCTTCACCTCTTCGCTCGTGCCGCCGCGATTCGGAGCGTTCGCCTCGCGGTAGCCCGGGATGAACTGCATGCCCATCCAGCGGAAGATGTAATCGACCAGCGACTTCGCAAACGGGATGTCCCGGTTGGTCGTCATGCCCGCCGGCTCGAAACGCTGGTGCGTGAACTTCTTCACCAGCGACTCGATCGGCACGCCGTACTGCAGCGACACGCTCGTCGCCGTGCCGAGCGAGTCCATCAGGCCGCCGATGGTCGAGCCCTCCTTGGCCATCGTGATGAACAGCTCGCCCGGCTGGCCGTCCTCGTACAGGCCGACGGTCAGATAGCCCTCGTGACCGGCCACATTGAACTTGTGCGTCATCGAGTGGCGCGTGTCGGGCAGGCGGCGACGCATCGGGCGGTGCACGATCCGCTCCACAATCCGCTCGGCCACCGCCCGGTCGCCAGCCGCAGCCGCACCGACCGCCGCCGCGTGCTGCTCGGCGATCTCCTCGCGGGCCTCGGCCACCGAGTCCTCGTCCTCGTCGATCCCGGCGACCAGTTCGGCCTCCGCCTCGTCGGCCGACGACGACTGCGAGTCCTCATCGGCGTCCTCGGACTTGGTCGACAGCGGCTGACTCAGCTTGCAGCCGTCGCGGTACAGCGCGTTCGCCTTCAGGCCCAGTTCCCAGCTCAGGCGGTACGCGTCCTTGATGTCCTCGACGCTCGCGTCCGACGGCAGGTTGATCGTCTTGCTGATCGCGCCGGAGATGAACGGCTGGGCCGCCGCCATCATGCGGATGTGCCCGTTGGCGTGGATGTACCGCTGGCCGGTCTTGCCGCACTTGTTCGCACAGTCGAACACCGGCAGGTGCTCGTCCTTGAGGTGCGGGGCGCCCTCGATGGTCTGCGTGCCGCAGATCACCGTGCTCAGCGCGTCGATCTGCTGCTTCGTCAGGCCGATGTGCTTGAGCAGGTTGAACGACCAGTCGCCCTTGACCTCCTCGGGGTTCAGGCCCAGCCGCTCGAGCGCCTCGTCGCCCAGCGTCCACGCGCCGAACGCGTAGTGCAGGTCGAACACGCCCGGCAGCGCCTTCTCCACCTTGTCCAGATCCTCGTCGATCAGGCCCTTGGCCTTCAGGAAGTCCGCGAACGAGGCGTCGTGATCGGCCTTGCCGTCGGGTCCGGGCATCGGCACATCCAGGCGCAGCGTGCCGAGGATGTAGTCGATCATGTCCGAGATCTCGCCCTTGCCGTAGCCGAGCGCCTCCAGCGCGGGCTTCACCGACTGGTTCACGATCTTGAAGTACCCGCCGCCGGCCAGCTTCTTGAACTTCACCAGCGCGAAGTCCGGCTCCACACCCGTCGTGTCGCAGTCCATCAGCAGCCCGATCGTCCCCGTCGGCGCGATCACCGTCGTCTGGGCGTTCCGGTAGCCGTGCTTCTCGCCGATCGACACCGCGTCGTCCCACGCCGCCGTCGCGTGCTTCAGCAGCGACTTCGCGTTGCCGATCTGCACCGAACCGCTCTTGACCAGCTTGTGGTCGATCGGAACCGGACGGATCGTCAGGTTCTCCCAGTCGCTGCCGTCGCGGCTGACGCCGTGCGCCGCCCGCTTATGGTTGCGCATCACCCGCAGCATGTGCTTGCGGTTGCGGTCGAAGCCCTTGAACGGCCCGAGCTCCTTGGCCATCAGCGCCGACATGCGGTACGACCGCCCCGTCAGGATCGCCGTCAGGCAGCCGCACACCGCCCGCGCCTCGTCCGAGTCGTACGGGATGCCCGCCTGCATCAGCACCGCGCCGATGTTCGCGTACCCAAGACCCAGCGTGCGGTACTCGTAGCTGAGCTGCGCGATCTCCTTCGAGGGGTACTGCGCCATCAGCACGCTGATCTCGAGCACCATCGTCCACAGATCGATCGCGTGCTCGTACTTCTCGACATCGATCTCGCGCGTCTTCGGGTCGTAGAACTTCAAGAGGTTGAACGACGCCAGGTTGCACGCCGTGTTATCCAGGAACATGTACTCCGAGCACGGGTTGCTCGCGTTGATCCGACCGCCCGCCGGGCAGGTGTGCCACGCGTTGATCGTCGAGTCGTACTGCACGCCCGGGTCCGCGCACCGCCACGCCGCGTAGCCGATCTGCTCCCACAGGTCCCGCGCCTTCACGGTCTTGCACACCTCGCCGGTCGTGCGCGAGGTCATCGACCAGTCCGCATCGTCGTCGATCGCCGTGAAGAACTCATCGGGGATCCGCAGCGAGTTGTTCGCGTTCTGGCCCGAAACCGTGCCGTACGCCTCCCCGTTGTAGTCGTAGGTCAGCTTCAGACCCAGCTTCTCGGCCGTCTCGCGCAGGTCCTTGCGCACATGCTTCATCCCCTCGACCAGTGCGGCGACCTTGATCTCCTCGCGCACCTTCCAGTTGATGAAGTCCTCGACATCCGGGTGGTCCATGTCCAGACACACCATCTTCGCCGCACGACGCGTCGTCCCGCCGCTCTTGATCGCCCCGGCTGCTCGGTCGCCGATCTTCAGCCAGCTCATCAGACCGCTGCTCTTGCCGCCGCCCGAGAGCTGCTCGTTCTCGCCGCGAAGGCGCGAGAAGTTCGTCCCCGTACCGGACCCGTACTTGAACAGACGCGCCTCGCGGGTCCACAGGTCCATGATCCCGCCGGGGTTCACCAGATCGTCCTCGACGCTCTGGATGAAGCAGGCGTGCGGCTGCGGGTGCGTGTACGCGTCCTCGCTCAGCTTCACCTCGCCCGTCGCCGGGTCGGGATAGTGATGCCCCTGGGCCGGGCCGTTGATGCCGTACGCCCAGTTCAGCCCCGTGTTGAACCACTGCGGGCTGTTCGGCGCGCACATCTGGTGCACCAGCATGTACGCCAGCTCATCGTAGAACGCCTGCGCGTCGGCTTCGGTATCGAAGTACCCGTGCGTCGCGCCCCAGTGCCGCCAGCAACCCGCCAGACGGTGGATCACCTGCCGCGCGCTCCGCTCCGGACCGAGCACCGGCTTGCCGCTCTCGTCCTTCAGCGCCTTGCCGTCCGCATCCTTCTGCGGCACACCGGCCTTGCGGAAGTACTTGCTGACCATGATGTCCGTCGCGAGCTGCGACCAGCCGGTCGGCACCTCCGCATCGTTCATCTCAAAGACCACGCTGCCATCGGGATTCGAAATCCGCGACTGACGCTTCACCCACTCAGTGGTGGAGAAGGGGTCCTGGCCGGCTTTTGTAAACTTCCGTGTGATTTTCATGGCGACGGCGATTCCTTGTCAGATGTGAGGCGTCGGGGAGAAAGACGCGGAATGATGAGTACAGAAATAATTAGAAATATGGACTATGAAAAATGCTTCAATTTGTGGTGCTACAGTTCGGCTACGCGGCTGCACCTGTGTCGTGTACCCACAACCAATCCTGGCCTATAGCCATTTGAATCAAGTTGTCTGACGATGTCGGCGCCATCCTATTGTACTTGTTGATCAAAGTGTTCATCCGACCGAGACCGGTTGATGTAAGGGCGTAACTATTTACTCGATAAGGCAATCTGCGGGCGAAGCCTCCTGCACGAACACAGTCTTCAAGGTCATGCCTACGAATGTCTGGCGTGAGTGAAATTCCGAACTCACCTTCAACCAAGTCCGCCCACTCAGGAACGGATAGTTTCACCAGATCATTAGGCGATCGCATTTGCTCCTGATACAGGATGTAAAGAAACATTGCGGAGCGTGTATACCTATCAACTGGAACGCGATGTAGCGCATCCTTCAGGGATAGGATTTTCCCCGCCGCCCATCCAAACGAAGGCAGATAGTCTGCTGCCGGCCTGCCTCGCTGCATGAAGTCGGCTACAGTGAAGGCCGGTGGCGCGAATTTGCTGCTATTGACCGTCGAGCCACTGGGCATAAATGTGGCCGAAGTCAGGTCGAAGATTTGAAAATTGTACGAGTAATCGTCGTCGATCAATGCGTAGTAAAGCCGAACGCTGACGCTGGGAAAGGCTTTCGAAACAAGGCGGCGTGCGTGCAATAACGAATTCACCACTGCGGCAGAGATCTCGATGTTTCCTATTTCGCGAGAGGCCTTTGAGAACAAAGATCCGGCGACGGAAACGGAACCTCCGGACCGTGACTTAGTGACTCTGGAATATGGCTGTGCTTTCACCAGCGTAATTTGACGTGAATCAGGATTCCAGTGGACGACTTCTATGCGATCATGCGAATCGCGAGTGCTCTGGTGAATGCTCTGGAGCACTACTTGGCCGATAGCTGACTCCTCGGCCAATCCGCTATCGTTGAGTTGAGAGATCAGCGGCGAGAAGAGTTTTTTGCCACGACGACCGATCAGTTGGGGTGCCACCAAAATGGACCGTCCTGCAGGGTCGATGTGCTGCATAATCCATGCCGCCTTCCGCTGGGACACATCCCTCGGGATCAACTCGGAGTCTCGCAAAGCCGCAAAATCATCAAATGATTTCGTGCTGCGCACAATTTTTCTTCGAACTCTTTGAAAGTCCAATACGGCGCTAGGTATCGCGTGGCCGAGTAGAGCCGCATTGCAGACAAGATTGAGACTCTTGTCGTGCTTTGTCCACTTGTCTTGTGTCAACATTTAGATGGCCTTTCAAAGAATGTCATTTGAGTAGTACGTGCACACCTCCCTTGTAAGTAACGGAATTTGCTAATCCACCTTCGGCAGCGTCAACCCAAGCTGATCCTGGTACTTGCCCGCCTTGTCCGCATAGCTGATCGCGCAGGTGCGGTCGCCTTTGAAGAACACGAACTGGGCGATCCCCTCGTTCGCGTACACCTTCGCCGGCAGCGGCGTCGTGTTGCTGATCTCGATCGTCACCTTGCCCCGCCACTCCGGCTCCAGCGGCGTGACATTCACGATCAGGCCGCACCGCGCGTAGGTGCTCTTGCCCACGCAGATCACCAGCACATCCCGCGGCACATCGATCGTCTCGACCGTTTCGCACAGCGCGAACGAGTTCGGCGGGATGATGATGTGGTCGGTCCCCTGCTCGGCGGTGTCCACCTCGACCATCAGGTCTTCGCTGAACGCCTTGGGGTCGACCACGGTGATGCCGCCGGTCCGGGGCGTCGGCGTGAAGATCTTGAAGCGGGTCCCCACACGCACGTCGTACCCGTACGACGACACGCCGTAGGACACGCGCCCGGGGCGCTTCTCGTTGTCGGAGAACGGCTCGATGCCGATCAGTTCGCGGATCTGGGTGTCGCAGAGAACGGCCATGCGCCTCGCACTCCTGTTGGGGCGCCCCCTCCACCACGGGGAGACGCCAAGCCACCTGCGTCCGAGAACCGCTCGCGCGATACACTCCCGACGCAGCCACCGCGCCCGGGCTAGACCATCGCCTTCCCCGCTGCCGCGGCACTCAGTTCAAGTTGTCCGGCATCCCCAACGCTCGGGCCCACTCGCCCGAAGGGATGACCACCGAGACGGATACTACCGCTAGATGATGTGTACTCAAGAGAAACTTCATCAAAATGCAGTGTCTTTTTGTCCTATTTCCAACAAGGATCTGCAAGTGCCGATAACCACAGCACTTGCGCGATTTTCAAATTTTCACGCCACACCACCCCTCGTGTGAACAAGTTGTCACGCCCTGTCAGCGCCACACCATATAGTGGGTACCATTCTCCCTAGCGGTCCTTTCCATCCCCCCTCCCCCATCCTGCGGGAAACGCCCGCCCAACACCCACACGACCCGCACAACCCTTCCACCCCAACGCACTCCAAACCCCGTACTTTCGCCTGCTTTTTCTCCCCTGTTCCGGTCCCTCCATGCCCGCAGATACCCACACCAACCTCACCGCCGACCTCACGCCAGCCCAGCGCGAGGCCGTCGAATGCACCGAGGGACCCCTGCTCATCCTCGCCGCGGCGGGCTCGGGCAAAACCCGCGTCATCACCCGACGCATCGCCTACCTCCTCTCCATGGGCGTCCCCGCCTGGCAGATCCTCGCCCTCACCTTCACCAACAAGGCCGCCGGCGAGATGCGCGAGCGCGTCGGCCACATGCTCGAAAACCACCCCGAGCTCGCCCCCCTCGGCCCCGAAAAGGCCATGCGAGGCCTCACCGTCACCACCTTCCACGCCCTCTGCGCCCGCCTCATGCGCCGCTACGCCGACTCCATGGAGGGCCGCCCCCACTGGCGCATCCGCTCGGACTTCACCATCTACGACTCCGACGACCAGCTCTCGCTGATGAAGAAGACCCTCAAGGCCATGGAGCTCGCCACGACCAACTGGCCCCCCCGCTCCATCCTCGCCGCCATCTCCAACTCCAAGAACGAGATGGTCGACTGCGAGCAGTTCCTCGCCTCCGCCAGCGACTTCCACAGCCGCACCGTCGCCAAGGTCTGGCAGCGCTACGAGCGCGCCATGCGCGATGCCAACGCCGTCGACTTCGACGACCTGCTCGCCATGACCGTCCGCATGCTCCGCGAGTCCGACTTCGCACGCTCCGAGGTCCAGGGCCGCTGGAAGTACCTGATGATCGACGAGTATCAGGACACCAACCGCGTGCAGTTCCTGCTGTCCACGCTGCTCGTCGGCCGCCCCGACGTCGCCCCCGCCGCCCAGTTCGACCCGCTCCCCGGCGAAGAAGCCCCCGAACCGACCGCAGGCACCCTCCCGCCCAATGTCTGCGTCGTCGGCGACCCAGACCAGTCCATCTACGGCTGGCGCGGCGCCGACATCAGCAACATCCTCGACTTCGAAGAGCACTACCCCGGCACCCGCGTCATCGCCCTCGGCCAGAACTTCCGCTCCTCCCCCGAGATCCTCGCCACCGCCGACGCCCTCATCCGACACAACACGCGCCGCAAACACAAGGACCTCTACACCGACCGGCCCGGCGGCGAAAAACCCACCGTCGTCCTCTGCCGCGATGAACACCACGAAGGCGAACTCGTCGTCGACTGGTTCAGCCGCCTCGTCGAGGGCAAGGACATCGGCCCGATCCTCGAACAGGTCGGCCCCATCCAGTGGAAGGACTGCGCGGTCTTCTACCGCAACAACGCCCTCTCCCGAGTCATGGAAGACGCCTTCCGCAAGGCCGGCATCCCCTATGTCATCGCCCGCGGCACCGCCTTCTACCAGCGTGAGGAAATCAAGGATGTCCTCGCCTACCTGCGCGTCGTCGCCAACCCCGCCGATGAGGTCTCCCTCACCCGCATCATCAACAAGCCCGCTCGCAAGATCGGCACCAAGTCCCTCGACCAGGTCGCCGTCTACGCAGACCGCCACGGCATCACCCTCTTCGAAGCCGCGCGCCGCGCCGACCAGATCGACGGCGTATCCACCGTCGCCGCGAACGCGCTCGCGAAATTCATCGAGATGGTCGACGGCTGGAACGGCGCGGGCACCTTCATGGGCGCCGAGGTCAGCTCCTCCCTCACCGAACTCGTCGAGCGCGTCATCAAGGAATCCGGCCTCGAGAAGTACTACGCCAAATACAAAAGCCGCGCCACCGGCGATATCGACCCCGAGAAGGTCGACAACATCGAAGAGCTCGTCTCCGCCGCGGCGGAGTTCGAACAGGAGTTCGACCCCACCGACGACCCCGCCATGGTCGAACTCCCCGATCAGCAGGGCGAGACCGTCATCGAAGAAGCCCCCGCCCCTCCGCTGCTCGCCATGCTCCGCGCCTATCTCGAATCGGTCGCCCTCGTCGCCGACGCCGACAAGGTCGACCCCGACAAAGGCGCGGTCACGCTCATGACCCTCCACGCCGCGAAGGGCCTGGAGTTCCCCGCCGTCGCCATGATCGGCCTCGAAGAGGGCCTGCTCCCCGGCATGCGCGCGATGGACTCCGACGAATCCATCGAGGAAGAGCGCCGCCTCGCCTTCGTCGGCATCACCCGCGCCATGCACACCCTCATGATCACCAGCGCCCGCTACCGCACGCATCGCGGCATGCGCGAACGCTCCATCCCCAGCCGCTTCCTCAGCGAACTCCCCGCCGAACACATCATCAGCTCCGACCAGGCCGACGACTGGCCCGGCGATGAAGACTTCCTCGCCGATGACGACTCCCCCAGCGCCTTCGACGACTACGAGTTCGACCAGCGCGATCCCGAAGAGATCGCCGCCGAGCGACAGGCCAAGCGGGCGAGCCAGCGCTCCATGCCGCGAGCCAGCGGCAAGACCGAAGTCAAGGTCGGCTCCCTCGTTCGCCACCCCCAGTTCGGCCTCGGGCGCGTCACCCGCCTGATGGGCATGGGCATGAACCGCCGCGCCAGCATCGAGTTCATGGATGTCGGCAGCAAGACCCTCGTCCTGCAATACGCCCGCCTCTCCCCCGTCGACCCCGACGCGCTCGACTGATCCCCACCTTGTCCCCTCGCAGAAGGACGCCCCTCCGGGTGCCATGGTCGCCCCTTGAGGCGACTATGCGGAACCTCCAAGGGTGCCGGGGTCAAGACCGACAAAGTCGGTCGCAGGCCCCGCGAGGCGCTGCAAACCCCCCCAAAACCGGGTTCAGAAGTCCGCATTT
>CBFGVX010000067.1:0-17993 GCA_965652425.1 uncultured bacterium
GCGGCGTGCCGGCGCGACGGAGGCCGAACTCGTCGGCGCGCGTGGTCACGCCGTCAAGCCAGTCGGTGCAAATCACGAAAAGGGTCACGGCTACCGCCAATATACTGAAAGTACAGAAATGGAAAATCAGCCAAGGTTGCTCGGCACGACTATGTTAAAGTGTACTCTTTGAACGAAGACGAGGGCATCAGTCGTGATTCTGTGTCTATCTTGGATCTTTGCACTAGCCATTGGTTGTTGGGTTGCGCTGTTCGCGATTGTGTACATGGTCATGTCGCAGTCTCAACTTGGATTGGCATTCTCTGCCATTGGATTTACAGGCGGAGTGATAGTCACAGTTGTCAGTACTAGGCGAATACGCAGTTTTGGCACCCATGCTCTTTTGGCGGACGAGCCTGAGCCCGCTCAGAAAACTCCTCAAAGCGTGGAGAAAAAATCAGATATTAAGTACGAGGATGTTGAATGGGGTATTCCTGAGCCTACGCGCAAGCAATTCGAATACGCACTCTCGTTGCGAGTCCAGTTCTACAACGGGATGAATCGTTGGACAATCTCAGAAGCGATAGATACAGCGATTCAGGAGATTCGAGCATGCGAGCCCGCCAGTCAAGAACAACTCGAAGCGATCGAACGGATGCACGGAGTTTTGAAGCGAGCTGTCTCTTGGTCCGAGGCCGAAGAGATCATTGAGTATCTGGATGATTACGAACTGCCGTGTCCCCACTGCAAAATACCGGTTTTTGCAACAGATTCTGCGTGCTGTGCTTGTGGAAAATCACTTCGCAAAATGAAGATTATGATCAAACCCGGCAAATTGCGCCATAAGCGGTAGTCGGTCTGAATTACAGCCTGCTCTATTGACCCGGCGTCAGGTTGCCGGTGCGATCGATCTCGATGATGTACATGGTCGGGAGCAGGTAGTTGCGCCCTTCGTAGACATAGACCGTGCCGGAGACGGTGAAGCGCAGGCGCGAGCCGTACTGCTCGGCGAGGGCCTGCATGCTCTGCAGGTTGAGGCAGGGGAGCATCTGCATCGGGGTGTCGAGGGTGGCGCCGTCGCTGGCGGTGGCGGGCTGGTCGGTGTCGTTGTCGAAGGCCATCACCCAGCCGGTTCCGGGCGAGCGGACGAGGCGCCCGGTGCGGGCGGTGATCTGGACACCCTCGCGGATGAGTCGCGGGGGTTGCTGTCCTTGTTCGCCCTGTTGAGGCGGCTGGTTTTCTGCGCCGCCGCGGGGCACGCGGATGTCGGAGGGGCGGTCGAGCTGTTCGACGGCGTCGATGGCTTCGTCGAGGGTGGGGTCGGTTTCGGAGTCGATGAACAGGTCTTCGAATTCATCGAGCGCGGGATCTTCGGTGCGTTCGTCGACGCCGGGAGCAACGGTGTCGCGTTCGCCGACGGAGAGGGTGCTGTAGAAGGTCGGGAGGAGGTAGTTGCGGTTGTTGAAGACGAGCACGCGTCCGCTGATGCGGAAGGTGACGGGCAGGTCGGAGGCCTCGACCAGGCGGCGCATCTCGGTGAGTCGGAGGCCGGGCTGGACGATCATGGGCTTGAGGCGGTTGTCCTCGGCGTCGGGATCGAAGACGAAGGCCCAGTCGCCGCCTTTGAGCGGGCGGAGCAGGCCCTGATGCTCGCTGATGAATGCGCCCTCGCGGATCAGGCCGCGTGAAGTCGGGGTGAGGTCCTGGCGGACGATGTTGCCGGGCAGGGCGGGGGAGCCGGAGGGGACGGGGTCGACCACGATCGAGGGCCGGTCGCTGGAGGGCGGCTGCTGCGCATTCGCGGGGGAGATGGCGATGCCGGCGATGCAGAGGGTGAGGATGGTGTATCGGTGCATGGTCGTCTCCGGCGGTCGGTGCTCTGGGAGAGATTATCGGCCAGATCGGCTTGGGGGGACGGTTGTTGCAGAAAGTTGGGGATTGAGGGGTGTGTGTGAGGGGAAGAATCTTGCCGCTGACGCGGGCGTGGGGTAGGGTATGTGGCTCGACACGGTGGCGTGCCCGAGTGGTCTAAGGGGGCGGATTGCAAATCCGTTTGGCGAAAGCCTCCCGTGGGTTCGAATCCCACCGCCACCTCTGGAAACACCAAACACCCCGCTGCGGCCCATGGGCTTCGGCGGGGTGTATCGGTTTTGGGGTGGGCGTGTATGGCGGATCAATCGGCGCAGGGCGAGGTGGCGAAGAGGGCGAGGAGCGTGGCGAGGTCCTCGATGTCGATCTCGCCGTTGGCGTTGAGATCGGCGCCGGTCATGCGGGGGACGGTCTGGCCGTAGGTGGTGAGCAGCGCGTTGAGGTCGTCGAGGTCGACGATGCCGTTTCGATCGATGTCGGCGAGGCAGGGCGAGAGCGCGGTGATGGTCTGGTTCGGCGCGAGATCGGTGTAGACGGTTTCGGTGCCGGATGGCCAACGGACGAGGACTTCGTGGATGACGGCCTGGTCGCCGAGGCCGAAGTGGGCGATGGTTTCGTTCTGGGTTTTGTAGCCGGTGTGGGGCGTGATCTCTCGCATGAACTGGCCGAGGTTGGTGGTCACGAAAACCTTGGCGTTGAGTTCATCGCGGTAGGCGTGCTCGGAGATCACGCGGACTCTGAGCCAGTCGCGCTGGGCGGCTTCGTTGTTGATGAAGACCTGCACCCGGCGGTTGAAGGAGGAAACGACGAGGTCGGTGGCTCCGTCGCCGTTGAGGTCGCCGACGGCGGCGCAGAAGCTGAGTTCCGTGGTCCCGGCGATGCCGTACTGGGAGGCCATGTCCAAGCAGGGGAAGGAGCCGTCGTGTGAATACAGTTCGTTACCGGCTCCGACATTGCAGACGAACAGTTCGAGGTTGCTGTCGTTGTTGGCGTCGATGAACTGCGCCGCCCAGCTCATGCGCGAGCCCTCGGTGGCGGTGACGCGGCTGGATTCGACGAATGTTCCGTTCTGTGTCGCGAGCAGCAGGGCGTTGCCGACCGGCGTGTTGGTGATATAGATGTCCTGCGTGAGGTCGTTGTTGAAGTCGCCGATGGTGACGCTCATGGCGTCGATGCAGAGCCGTGCGCCTGTTTCTTCGGACACATCGGTGAACGAGTCGCCGTCATTGCGGAACAGCAGACTCGGGTGTGTGCACTCGCTCTGGCCCTTGTCGTTGGCCAGGTAGAGGTCGGGGCGGCCGTCGCCGTTGTAATCGAAGAAGCCGCCCTGGAAGCTGAGCAGTCCCGGGGCGTCGAGCCCCATCTCGACGGCCACATCGGTGAAGGTGCCGTCGCCGTTGTTGCGGTAGAGGCGGTTGTCCTGCATGGCGTGGCCGGTGCCGGAGAAGAAGGAGCCGGTTCGGTTGGTGACATAGATGTCGAGCCAGCCGTCGCCGTTGAAATCCACCCAGCTCACGCCGCAGCCCGCGCCGGCATCGCCAAGGCCGGCTTCCTGGGTCACATCGGTGAAGGTCCAATCGCCGTTGTTGCGCAGCATGACATCGGGCTGGCCCCAAGCCGAGAGGTAGAGGTCGAGGTCGCCGTCGTTGTCGTAATCCGCGGCGGAAACGCCGGAGTAGCGCCGGGCGGGGATGCCGGGGTTCTGGGATGGCAACAGAAAGCGTGGGGTGAAATGGCCGGTGCCGTCGTTCTCCCAGATCCGGATACCGCCGTTGGGGTCGCCGAGGGCGATGATGTCGAGAGCGCCGTTGTTGTTGAGGTCGGCGAGGCCGATGCCGTAGCCGAAGATGCCGGCCTGCCCGGTAGCGACCACAAAGTTGACGCCGCGGGACACGGCTTCTTCGGTGAACGGGGTGACCGAGCCACCCGCGTTTGAGATGGTGGCGAGGGTGCCGAGCGTAAGCACGGCACAGCACGCCTGTGCGGCGATTTGTACACGGATCGTGTTCATCTGGATGTCCCCACGAGGCCCGGTGGCGGCGAAGTGCCGGCCGGTCGATCGTCACGAGCGATTGCTCGCAGGATGAGCGTACCTGATGGCAAACGATTTTCAAGAACAAATTTGGGAACTTTGTTCCCGCAACCGCAACGCATCGTGAAAAACCACATGGGGCGGAGCGAAAAATCCGATGCGGAGCGGTGCGCGGCGTTCGTCACCGCGCGGTTACCCGGTGGGGATTCCTTGCGAGTGTGATGAAAATTTCAGATTTGCACTTGAACCAATAAAAGATTGTGAGAGAGTGAAGGCAACTCGTGGGGATTCCCGGAGATCCCATCCCGGTTCGGCGGTCGCCTGGCGCGGCCCTGTGCGGATCGAACCGGTCTGTGGACCTTTGGCTACCAGTTTCCGGGCGGCTGGCGGCGAATCGCGTGTGCGCGGATGGACGACGAGCATCGTCGATCTTGTGATGCGCAACGGGAATCTGGAGAGCGAAAAATGTGGACACGATCTTTACGGAATGCCGGGCGTGTGGCGGCGGTGATGGGTCTGCGCGGGGTGTGTGCGGGGGGAGCCGTCGCGTTCGGTGCATCGGCCCTGATCGCCGCCTCCGGCAGCGCGATCGCGGGGGATGTGGGTTCGGAATGGTCGGTCGCGCGCCATTGGAACGAGGCGCTGCTTGAAGCCATCCGCAAGGACACGCCGAGGCCGCCCGTTCACGCGCGCAATCTGTTTCATACTTCGGTGGTGATGTACGACGCATGGTGCGCGTACCAGACCAAGGCCGATCCGTACATGGTCGCCGAGGTCGGCGACATGACCGGGAACATCCAGGCCAAGCGCAACGAGGCGATCAGTTTCGCCGCGTACCGACTGCTCAAGCACCGCTTCGCCAACAGCGTGGGCGCTGAGACGACGCTGCCGATGCTCGACCAACTGATGACCGACCTCGGGTACGACGCGCAGAACACGACGATGGTGGGCAACTCGCCGGCGGCGATCGGCAATCGCATCGCCCAGACTCTGATCGATCAGGCGATGTCGGATGGTTCGAACGAGGCGGGCAATTACGCTCATCCCGCCTACGCGCCGGTGAACCCCGAACTACCCCACAATCTTCCGGGTTCCAACGGCTGCGTGGACCCGAATCGCTGGCAACCGCTGGCGTTCGATTATCTGGTATTGCAGAACGGGATCATCATCGGTGCTTCGATCCAGACCTTTGTCGGCCCGCACTGGGGGCATGTGGACGGCTTTGCGCTGCGGCCCGAGGACGCCAGCGCGCCGGGTCTGTATCACGATCCGGGGCCTCCCCCGATGCTGATGGGAGCGGGGGACGAGAAGTACCGTCAGGACGCGGTGGAACTCATCCGGATGAGTTCTCGCCTCGACCCGAGCGATTCGACTGTGACGGACATCGGCCCGGCGACGCACCACAACAACTCTCTCGGCGCGAACGATGGCGAGGGCTACGGCGTGAACCCGATCACGGGCGAGCCCTACGAAACGGTGATGTGTCTGGAGGCGGATTACTTCCGTTGTCTTGCTGAATTCTGGGCCGATGGCCCCAGCTCCGAAACACCGCCCGGTCACTGGAACAAGATCTTCAACGAGAATGTGACGGATCACCCGCTGGTGGAGAGACGCCTGTTCGGTGAGGGCGATCCCGTCGATGCGCTGGAGTGGGACATCAAAACCTACCTCGCGTTGAACGGTGCGGTCCATGATGCGGCGGTCGCGGCGTGGGGCATCAAGGGGTATTACGACTCAGCTCGCCCGATCACGCACATCCGCTACATGTGCGAGCGAGGGCAGTCCAGCGACCCGCAGGGCCCGAGCTACCATCCCGAGGGCATCCCTCTGGTCGAGGGGCTGATCGAGGTCATCACCGAAGAGACCGCGGCTCCCGGCGGGCGTCATCACCACCTGATCAACAGCATCATCGTGGATCAGTTCGGTGAACCGATCCTGACCGACGAGGGCGAGTTCATGTACTACGGCGAGGTCGGCGATATCGCGATCCGTTCGTGGCTCGGTGAGCCCGAGGACCCCGACACCCAGGTCGGTGGCGTCGGCTGGATACTCGGCATGGACTGGAACACATACCAGCTCACGACTTTCGTGACACCGCCGTTTGCCGGGTATGTGTCCGGGCACAGCACCTTCAGCCGTTCCAGCGCAGAGGTGTTGAGCATCCTGACCGGCAGCGAGTACTTCCCTGGCGGGATAGCTTCGCAAACGCTGCCGCAGGGGTGGCTGCACTTCGAATACGGCCCCAGCGAGGATGTCACGCTCACTTGGGCGCGCTATTACGACGCGGCGGACGAAGCGGGCATCAGCCGGCTGTGGGGCAGCATCCACCCGAGCGCGGACGACCTGCCCGGGCGCGTGATCGGATCGAAGGTCGGCACGGCCGCGGCGGATCTGGCGAGAAGGTATTTCAACGGCCAGATTTCCTGTCCGGAAGATGTCACGAATTCCGGCGAGGTCGGGCTGGAGGACATCACCTTGGTGCTCGCGAACTTCGGCCTGGAAGCCGGCTACCAGCAGGGCGATGTGAATGACGACGGCATCGTCGACCTCGACGACCTGAACGCCGTGCTGACACGGTACGGGAAGAGCTGCGACTGAGCGCATCCCGAGCGCATGAAACATGCATTGAAAAGGCCCGGTACGGACATTTTCCGGTACCGGGCCTTTGTGTTTGTAGTGATCGTGCGGCGAACGGATCGGGCGGGTTTCAGCCCTGAGGAACCAGCGCGGCGACCATGCGGTCCTCTCGCGAGGAGACGACCACACCGCCGGGTTTCTCGACGGTGACGCCGAGTGCCGCGAGGTTACTGGCCTTGATCTTGGGGTCGATGGGAACGATGACGCGTCCGGATGACGCGATGTTGAACACGCCGCCGTCGATGGGGTGTTGGTGGTCACCCGAGACGAGCCAGAGCTGGTACTGCTCGAGCGTCGGATCGTTGACGGGCATGTTCTCGAAAACCATGTAGCCCTCTTGCTTCTGCTCGTTCCAGACGAACTTGCCGGTGACTTCAGACGCGACGGGACGCGGGTCGATCTCGGGCGCGAGCGTGCCGCCGGGCCAGGCGAACCAGTCCGAAGTGACGCTCTGGGGATCCTGTTCGAGGGCGGCGAGGCGTTCCTCGACGCTCCGCTGTGCGACGGTACCCGTTCCGGGTGCGGGGGTGGAAGCATCGGGACGCATCCACCCAACGGCGGCGATGGCGATCGCTGCGGCGGCGACGAGCCAGCCCGCAGCGCTCATGACCGAGGAACTGCCCGTGGTGCCGGTGCGATCATTGGAGGGGAGCGGAGGGGACTTCATCTCGCTCTGCCGGGTCGATCTTTGGTCGTTCTGAACGATGCGACCCGCCACTGAAGGAGCAGATGACGCAGACGCGCGCTTCCACTCGGCCTGACCGGCGGTTGCGCGGAGTGTGGAGCGGAGCGACTCGGGGAGCGGCTCGCCTTGGGAACGGGCATAGGCAACGGCTGCCTCGGCGGCGGCCAGCTCGAACTCATCGGGCTCGCGCCAGCCGTCATCGTTGGTGTGCGCAGCATCGCCGGTCGCCTGGTCGAGCAGCAGCGCGAGGTCGGCGGGGAGATCGCCGTGTTGGTTGTTGGAATTCATGTTGTTCATGACAACACCCCGCTTCCCGGGAAGAGGCGGAGGCCGCCGGATGAACCGGCGCCGGATCCTGACTTTCTGGAGGCGAGCAGGTCGCGCAGCTTGATCAGTCCGCGTCTGGCGTGAGTCTTGACTGTTCCAAGCGGCATACCCGTTGCCTCGGCGATGCGTTCGTGCGTCAGCCCATGGAAGATGGACAGTCGCAATACTTTCTGTTGGTCTTCGGAGAGTTTGCGGAGTTCGCGCGACGCGATCCCCGCTTCGTCGTTGAGTTCGGTGTTCTCGCTCGCGGGGCCGTTGCCGGAAAGCGAGTCTTCGTAGAGCACCTCGGCTTGCGGCCTGCGGGATGCTTTACGACGCCGGTCGATCAGTCGCCGGCGCGCGATCATGGCGATGAATGTAGTTTCGGATGCGACCTCGGGATCGAAACGCGAAGCCGATTTCCAGATGTCGAGAAAAATGTCCTGCGTCGCGTCCTCGGCATCGGTCTCGGTGCTGGTGAAGCGTCGGGCCAGGGACCACACCAGCCCGCCGTAACGGTCGATGCATTCCTGAACCGCTTCGCGATCGCCGTCGGCGATCAATGGAAGCAGGTAGTCGGTTGCGGATTCTTGGGTAGCTTGTGTCACGCGAGTCATCATAGCTTCCCGCGTGCGGGATCCAAGTTGAATGCTGGCCACAGACACTGTTTTAGGGGTTCCCCGAATCGTCGGTGCAGGAGTATGAGATCGGTTTGGGAATCGTGGTGTGCGACTTTCGCCGCACGCCACGCGTTGGCCATCCGTACTGAGGTTGGCCGGAGCAGAGATCGAACAATCAGGGAAGAAGAACAGCGTCGATCACATGAATCACGCCGTTTGAGGCCTCGATGTCGGCCTTGGCGACCGTGGCATCGTTGATGCGAACGGTGGAGCCGTCGACGGCGATGGAGATCGTCTCGCCACCGAGGGTTTCAGCGGAGTTGAGCTTGACGACCTGGTCGGAGTACACGCGACCGGGGATCACGTGGTACTGCAGGATCGCCTGGAGGGTCGAGCGGTTCTCGGGCTTGAGCAGGTTCTCGACGGTGCCGGAGGGCAGCGCGTTGAACGCGGCGTCGGTCGGCGCGAGGATCGTGAAGGGGCCGTCGCCCATCAGCGCGGAGGTCAGCCCGGCGGCGTCGACCGCGGCGAGCAGGGTGGTGAACTGCTCAGCGCCTTCGGCGACTTCGACCACATTCTTGGTCTCGGGCAGGATCACGGTGTCGATGACATGGATCACGCCGTTGGAAGCCGCGATGTCGGTGGCGGTCACGGTGGACTTGTCATCGAGCTTGACCTTGCCGTAGCTGGTCGCGATATCGATGCGCTGGCCGTTGAGGGTCGTGGCGTATTTCAGGCCGGTCACCTTGTCGGCCTTTACTTCGCCCGAGACGACATGGTATTTCAGGATGGCCTGCAGCTTGGCTTTGTTCTCGGGCTTGAGCAGGTCCTCGACCGTGCCGGCGGGGAGCTTGGCGAACGCCTCATCGGTGGGCGCGAAGACGGTGAAAGGCCCTTCGCCCTTGAGCGCATCGACCAGGTCGGCAGCGCCGAGCGCGGCGGCCAGAGTCTTGAACTGTCCGGCCCCGACAGCGGTGTCGACGATGTCCTTCTTGTTGTGGTCGTGCATCGAGACTTCGGTGATGGTCGGGGCGCTGGTGTTCTGCTTGGTCTTGCAGCAGTCGCCGAAGGCGAACGCCGTGGAGATGGCGAGGGCGCTGACGGTACCGGTCGAGAGCAGGAGCTTGGTTGCGATGTTCATGAGTGTTTACTTTCTGTTTGCGGTCATGGTGGAAACAAGGTTCGTGCACGACGGTGAGTGGGAGATTCCGACTCGTTCACGACTCCGGCGCGGTCGACCGGTCGCTGGCCAGGCGGGTCGATGCGGACGGGAGTGATGCGTCGTGCTGAGGCCTCGTGTGGCCTCACCGTTGATTTCGCGGGCTGGCCGGCTCGGATTCAGCGCTTCGATCGAATCTGAACACGGAGCGGGCGTGGGCCTTGCAGAATTGGGTTTTCATGGAGAGGGTCGCCGTGTAAGGGGTTCCCCGTATTTTTTCGTCGGATTGAATCTGAGGGGCGTTGAGCATCGATATCGTTTGTGAACTCCTACAGACAGACCCTTACGGGTCATTGGCCACGGCAATATTGAAAATAATTTCTGAGGCCGCATTTCAAGAAAGAAGGTTCGGTGTCATGACGGCACAACAGACGGTGTATGTGGTGGATGACGATGCCGCGATGCGCAAGAGTCTTCGCTGGCTGGTCGAATCCGTTGGGTTGAAGGTGGAGACCTACAGTTCCGCGCTCGAATTCATGGAAGCCGCCAAGCCGAGCATGGTCGGGTGTCTGGTGCTGGATGTCCGGATGCCGGGCATGAGCGGGCTGGACCTTCAGGAGCAGTTGCAAGATCAGAACATCACACTTCCGGTGATTGTCATCACCGGTCACGCCGATGTGCCGATGGCCGTGCGTGCTCTGAAATCGGGTGCGTACGACTTCATCGAGAAGCCCTTCAACGATCAGGTGCTGCTCGAACGAGTCCAGAAAGCCCTGGAGCACGGCGAGCAGGAGCGGGCGATCGACGAGCGCCGGCGGATGATCGACGAGAAGATCAGCACGCTGACCCCGCGCGAGCGTCAGGTCATGGAGATGGTCGTCAACGGCATGGCCAACAAGCAGGTCGCCGCCGAACTGGGGCTGAGCGAGAAGACCATCGAGGTTCATCGCAAGCATGTGATGGACAAGATGCAGGCCGGGAATGTGGCCGATCTGATCCGCATGGCGATGCGGGGCTCGACGGTGCAGACGATCGACTGAGCGTCCGCCGACACTGCGTATCAGCACTTCAGGGGCCGCCTCCGGGGCTGCCCCTGTGTGATTTTTGAGGACTCGAACCCGTCCGCAACGCCCTGTCAGGGCCGATTTTCCGCCTTCGGAGCCGGAATTGGGCCGAGCGATTGCAGGAAAATCCTGTGATCCGGCCGTTTCTTCGGTGATAATCAGGCATGCCGCCATTCGGGCGGCGGTGCATTGACTCCAGGAGGCCTTGTCATGAAGCGTTCGATGATCCAACGAATCCAGTGCGGGCTGCTCATCGGCGGCGTCGCTGCGATGGGGCTGATCGCCTCCGGCGATGCTCCCCAGCCCAAGGCGTTCGAGACCGATGCCCGCTGGATGGACGATCGCCTGCCGGAAGGCGAGGCGGAACTGCTCAGGGAAACCGTCGGCTACGCGTTCCCCGGATTCGAGGAGTACGCCGATGACCTGAAGTGGCTCGCCAACGAGCCCGGGGCGGAAGACCTCGAGGGCAAGGTGCTGATCCTCCAAACTTTCACTACCGCCGACCCGCAGCGTCGGTCGGTGCTGCGTCGGGCGGAGAACCTGGCCCGGCGGGTCGCCGATGACGCGGTCTTCATCGCGATCCACACCCCCGAGAACGCCGAAGAGGCGGAGCGTTTCGCCGCTCGCTCGAGCATCCCGGTGGCGCTGGACACCAGCGGGCGGTTCAGCGACGACCTTGGCATCTGGAAGTCTCCCGTGGCCATCGTGATCGATCGCGCGGGAACGATCCGCATGGCGGGCGCGAATGTGCTGCTCTCGGCTCAGTTCGTGCCGGAGATCGCATCTGAATCATCCGAGGGCGAAGCCCCGAAGCTGCCCAACCGGGTCGAGCGCGAAGAGGCCAAGGGCAACAAAGCCGGTAAGCCCGCCAAGCCCGTTGATTTCCCCCAGCCCCCCGCGGTGACCGGCGCGAACGACCTGACCAACAAGAAGGGCCCTGAACTGGTCGTGCAGAAGTACCTCAGCCCCGAGCCGGATACCACCGGCAAGGTCGTGATGGTGGAGTTCTGGGCGACCTGGTGCGGCCCGTGCATCCGCGGCATCCCGCACCTGAACTCGCTCCAGAACGCGTTCCCGGATGACCTGGTCATCATCGGTGTGTCCGATGAGGACGAGGGCAAGGTCAACACCTTCCGGTCCAACCGCCAGAACCCGCGCTTCGAGTACCCGGTCGCCATCGACACGCAGCGTCGGATGATCAACACCGTGGGCAACCGCGGCATCCCGCACTGCATCGTCATGAGCAGCGACGGGATCGTTCGTTGGCAGGGCCACCCCGCCGCGCTGACTCGCGCAACGATGGAAGCCATCATTGATGCGAACAAGGCGCTCGGCGCGGGCAAGGGTGACGGCGCCATGCGCTGGGTGATCGAAGACGAAGAGGCGGGCGGCTGATTCTTCGTGCCGCTCGCGAGCGTCGGATCAGTCGTCCGTCGCCCGCAGGGTCCGCTCATCGCGGCTGACCACGAAGCCCATCACGCTGACGATCTGAGTGGCGGTCTCGCGTTCCAACGCGAGGCCGCTTTCGTTTTTGAACCGGTACACGCGATCCGCCGTTCGGGTCACGACCGATCGTCCGAGGCGTATCTCCAGCCGTGAGCGCAGGAGCACGCGGGTGGAGCCGCTCGACTCGTCCGCACCGACGAGTTCCAGGCGGTACACAGCGCTGCCCGTGCGAACGACCGCGTTGGTCCGCGGGTCGATCTCCTCGGCCGCGGTTTGTGATTCGAACGGTTCTGCCTGACGAAGGATCGCCGGTGCGATTCCCAGGGGCGGATCGAATCGCAGCTCGACCCCCCGCTCGCTGTTCGTGGTTCCCAGAAGCAGCACCTCGCCCCCGGGACTGGGCGCGATGGTCTGCACACTCAGCGGTTCGGCCGTCGTTCCGGAACCAGGCGTTTCAGCCCATCGCTCGAGCCGGTACGCGGAGCCGCTGAAATCTGCCGTGGGCAGTTTGCGCTCGGTGATGATGCCGCCGGATTCATCCAGAAGGCGCATCGCCATTGGTGCGGAGCTGTCGAGAGGGGGATAGATCGTGCGCCCCGGCACCGTGCGATCGGTCGCAAGAAAGTCGGAAGCGTCCGGGGCGCGCGCACCCCCACCGGAGCCGCAGCCGCAGACGGGCAGCAGGAGCAGGAGGGCGAGAAAGAGGCGGGCAGCACGATGGGGCATGCCCAGAGCGTAGCAGCGAGTGCGTCGGTTGCCCCGGTGTGGCGGAGACAGGGCCGATTCCGCTAGTCTGTGGGCATGATCAGAGGCCAAACGGTCCGGTGTGCGATGGGGCTCTTCGCGAGCGGATTGGCGATGTGCGCATCGGGCTGCGCCGACGACCTCGGCTTCGCCGGAGCGCAGACCTCCAACACCGAAAGCATCTTTTCGGTTTTCGAGCCGGTCTCCCCGGCGCAGGCCGCGGCGATGGCCGTAAACGAGTTCAGCGCCGACGACCGGCAGACCGGCATTCTGCTGCTTTCCAACGCGCCGTGGGGCGGCGGGGATGTGTATGTGCGGCTGTACCGGCTCGCTCTGGACGATCAGGATGCCGCGGTCCGGACCGCGGCGGTCCGCGCGCTCGGGCTGCACGGCGCATCATCGGATGCGTCGAGGGTCGCCCAGTTGATGTCCGACCCCGATCGCCTGGTGCGTTGGGAATCGGCTCGCACGCTCCAGCGCCTGCACGATCCATCGGTCGTGGCCGCTCTGATTCGCACGCTGGACGGTCGCAACGAGAGCGAGCGGCAGGTCCGGGCGGCGGCGGCGACGGCCCTCGGGCAGTACGCCGAACAGCGTGTGCTGGATGCACTCATCCTTGCGCTCGACGATCCGGATCTGACGGTCAACGCCGCGGCTCGTCAGTCGCTGCGCATGCTGACCGGGACCGACCAGGGCTACGAGCCCCGCCCGTGGGTCGAGTTCGTGCGGGGCAACCCGGACCCGTTCGCGGACCGGGTGGCGTACACCTACCCGGCGTTCTCGCGGGACCGGAAGTGGTTCGAGTGGTTCAACCCGTTCTTTGAGGTCCCCAACGAGATTTCAGCCGCGCCAGTCGGCATGACCGGCGAGCAGATGCGCCGCCGGCAGAACGAGGAATCTGACGGTCGCGGCGGATAACGCCGACATACCGGTATGCAAGCGCTGCGATACACAGGACGGGCCGAGAGCGGAGCGAGCGTCGGCGTGTTCTCGGACGCGCCCGATCCCCGGCCAGCACCCGGCGAGGCGCTCGTCCGCCCGCTGCGCATGGGTGTCTGCTCGACCGATCTCGAAATCGCTCGCGGCTACATGGACGCCGATCGGGAGCAGCAGCCGATCACGCTCGGGCACGAGTTCGTGGGGGTGGTTGAAGAATTCAACGCGGTCAGCCCGGTGCAGCAGGAGCTGGTCAAGCGGCTCAAGGGCAAGCGGGTGGTCGGTTCGATCAACGCGGTCTGCGGCGAATGCGACCTGTGCCGCGCCGGGCTGAGCAACCACTGCCGCGAACGGACGGTGCTCGGCATCGCCGGTCGCGACGGCTGTTTCGCCGAACGGTTCTGCCTGCCGATCGTGAACCTCGTCGCGGTGCCGGACTCGGTGGACGACGATCGGGCGGTGTTCGCCGAGCCGCTGGCGGCGGCCCTGCACGCGGCTCACCAGCTGCATTTCGAGGGCAAGCCGTACATCACGGTGCTCGGCGACGGCCGGCTCGGGCTGCTGTGCGTGCAGGTGATGAGCAAGCTCAACGCGAGCGTGCGTCTGATCGGCAAGCACGAGAAGAAGCTCGCGCTGTGCGAGAAGTGGGGGATCAAGCATCGCCTGCTCAAGGACATCGGTCGTCGCGCGGATCAGGACATTGTTGTGGACTGCACCGGCTCGCCCGACGGGCTGCGCACCGCGATGCAGCTCGTCCGCCCGCGCGGCACGATTTTGCTCAAGAGCACTTTCGCGCCCGTTGCCGGTGATCCTGTCGACCTGTCGCCGCTGGTGATCAACGAGATCGAACTGATCGGCTCCCGCTGCGGATCGATGAGCGAGGCGGTCCGGGCGCTGGAGAGGCAGGAAGTGGATGTGGTGAGTCTGATCACCGGGCGATTCCCGCTCGGGAGCGGCGTGAAAGCGATGGAAGCGGCGGGGCGATCGGACCAGATCAAGGTGCTGATCGACCCGTAAGCCGTCACCCGACCTGCACGAGGCCCGCGGCGACGAGCGAGCCGAGCACGATGCACAGCGCGATCCGGTACCAGCCGAATGCGCTGAGCCCGTGCTTGGTCAGGAACGCGACGAGCCACTTGATCGCGAACGCCGCGGAGACCGTGGCAACCACGAGGCCGATGACCAGGGGCATCGTGCCGAGTGCCTCGAACATGTTGTCCTCACCAGAGCGAGCGGATTCCTGAAGGTTGCGACCGAGCTTGTAGACGCAAGCCCCGCCGAGGGTCGGCAGGCCGAGCAGGAAGCTGAACTCCGCCGCGGCCTTGGGCTTCAGGCCGATGAGCGTGCCCCCGGCGATGGTCATCATCGATCGGGAAGTGCCGGGCCACATCGCGAGGCACTGGAGCAGGCCGATGCTGAGAGCGTGTTTCCAGGTGAGGTCGTCGATATCCATGCAGAAGCGGGATTGCTCTGGTTCAACACCCTGATCTGTTTCTTGCGCGATGCGTTGCGATCGCCAGCGATCGAGCCAGATCATCCAGATCCCGCCCAGCAGGAGCGCCGCGAGGACCGGCCAGGTCGAGAACAGGTAGGTGCTGATGGTGCTGTCGAGCAGCACGCCGAGCACCGCCGCGGGCAGGAAGGCGATGAAAAGATTGATCAGCAGCTTCCGACCCGCTTGATCGCGTCCGACAAGCCCGCGCAGCATCTGAACGATCCGCGAGAAATAGAGCCCGGCCACGGCGAGGATTGCGCCGCCCTGAATGACGATGTTGAACGCATCGACATGGGGGCGGACCTCTTCATCGAAGCGCATCAGTTCGGTTGCGATGATCAGGTGGCCGGTCGACGACACCGGCAGATACTCGGTGATGCCCTCAACGAGACCCAGAATGACCGCCTGCCACCACTCCACCTCGGTGCCTCCTCCGTGAGATTCCGGATCGGCCGGGACGATACCACGCCCGAGCGAATCCTCGCTCCGGCGTGGAAATGTCCTACGGACGCCGGGACGACCGGTTCGGTCACGCTTCTCGGACCCACTTGAGCAGGCCGATCAGCGTCGGCGGCTTGCCGTAGCGGAGCACGCCGATGCGGAAGATCTTCGCGGCGACCCAGACCATCAGGGCGACACCCGCAAAGCCGACGAGCATCGAAAGCCCGATCTCCCACAAGGGAACCGTGTGCGAGGGCTGGCTGAGTCGCATGACCATCACGAACGGGGTCGTGGGCGGGAAGAAGCTGAAGATCCGTGCGATCACGCCGCCGGGGTTGTCCATGATGGCGAACATCAGGACGAACGGCACGATCAGACTGAAGGTGATCGGGGCGTAGAGGGCCTGGGCTTCGCGGAGTTCGGTCACGGCGGCACCCACGGCGACCATCATGGCCCCGAGGAAGAAGTAGGCCATGAAGAAGTACAGGGCCATCCAGACGATCTGGAGGCCTGAAGGCAGGAACTGGAGGAAATTGAACTGGTCCGCCGCGGCGATGCCGACCCCGCCGTAGATCCCGACGACCGTCAGGCCAACGAGCCCTTGACCGATGAGCTTGCCGATCAGGAGCTGCGTCGGCGAGACCGCCGAGAGCAGAACCTCCATCACGCGTGAGCTCTTTTCCTCGAGCGTGCCCATGAGCAGGTAGTTGCCCCCGGTCAGGACCGAGGCGTAGATCAGCATCATGAAGATGAAGGGGAGGAAGCGGACGAGTTCCGCGTTGGGCCCGGCCTTGTCGCCGTCTTCGGTGACGAGCGTGGTGAGGGCCTGCGGCGGGTTCTGGGCGATCAGCATCACCGTCGCGGGGTCGATGTCCGACTGGATGTATCGCGTGTCCTGTACGACGCGGTGCACCGCCTGCTCGATCTCGCCGAGGTAGTCCGGGTCGAGCGACGGGGCCCGGTCGATGCGGTACTGGCTCGGGCCGAGGTTGTTCGGTTCTCGTGGCTGAGGGGTACCGTCCCCGGTTGGAACGGGGATGCGCACGGTGTCTTCGGTGACGACGATGAGCGCGAGGTATTCGCCGCTTCGGACCTGTTCGCGTAGAGCGGAGAGGTCCGCTTCCTGCGGCGTGATCGCAACGATCTCGACATTCGGCTCCGGACGCGTGCCGGCAATCGCCTCCGCGATGGGCATGCTTTGGCGCATTTGCTCTGGATATTGTTCGAGCAGGCGTTCGCGGGCTTCTCGCTCCGCTTCGCGTGCGCGTTTTCGTCCTTCGGGCGAGAAGGCCTCGCTGAGCCGGTCGGAGAGCTGCTGGCTCGGCGTCGAGTCCACCACGGCGATCCGCCCCTCCATCGGCGGCTTTTCGGAACTGAGGATCCCGGTCGCACCGACCGCGAACATCAGGCCCCAGATCACGGCGGGGACGATGACCGCCCCGATGAAGAAGGCAGGGGTAAGGGCGGTGACTTTGTACTCGCGGACCGCCGCGGCGTAGATCTTCCACATGGCTTATTCCCCCTCCACGGCTGCGGCATCGGCCCGGAGTGAGGCCCGGACGCTGTCGGCGGAGTCTTTGGTGCTCACGAGACTCACGAAAATGTCCTCCAGCGTGGCCCTGCGGCTTTCGATGCGTCGGAGCGGGATCGACTGGGCGACCCGTGCCAGCACCGCGCCGTGGTCCGAGCCGTCGGTGAGCGTGGCTTCCAGATGGGGTGGTGTGCTGCCGGACACGGGGACCGCTCGGACCGAATCGATGCCTTGGATGTGTTCGATGGCGGCGGTGTCGTCGCCGTGCTGGTAGCCGATGGGCTCGATGACGAGCGTGCGCGGGTTGTGCTGCTCGCGGATCTCTTCCATGGTCCCGTCGAGGAGCTTCTTGCCGTTGTTGATCAGGAAGATGCGGTCGCAGATCTGCTCGGCCTGCTGGAGGACATGGGTCGAGAAGATGATGGTCTTGCCCTGATCGTGCAGATCGTTGATGAGGGTGCGGAGAAGGCGGCCGTTGACCGGGTCGAGGCCGCTGAAGGGCTCATCGAGGATGATCAGTTCGGGGTCGTGGATGATCGTGGCGAGGAACTGGACCTTCTGCTGCATGCCCTTGGAGAGTTCCTCGCAGCGTTTTTTCTGCACGCCGGGCAGTTCGACCCGTTCCAGCCACTCGGCGATCCGGTCCTTGAGGATGTGCCGGTCGACGCCCTTGAGCATCCCGATGTAGGTGAGGAAGGCGTCGACCTTCATTTTGCGGTACACCCCCCGTTCTTCGGGGAGGTAGCCGATGAGGTCCTTGGACTCGATGGCGGTCGGGCGTCCGAGGACGCTGATCTGGCCGGAATCCGGGGGGAAGATGGACATCACCATGCGGATGGTGGTGGTTTTCCCGGCCCCGTTGGGTCCGAGGAAGCCGCAGAGCGAGCCGCGGGGCACGGTGAGATCGAGGTTGTCGACGGCGGTTTTGTCTCGGAAGCGCTTGGTGACGCCTCGTATGGAGATGGCCGGAAAGGTGTCGGGCTCCGGGGTGGGCTGGATCACGGTCTGGCCTCGTGGGTTCGGGTGGGGGGTGGGGTGGCGATTCTACC
>CBFGVX010000068.1:0-17662 GCA_965652425.1 uncultured bacterium
ACGACACCGCCGAGAGCGTCTTCAACTTCCTCGCCGCGGTCACGAACCTGAACTTCGATGTGGACTGGGATTCGCTTGCCAACATCGGCATCGATCGCGACACAACCGTCGATCTCGAACTCAACGAAGTCCCCGCCCGCGTCATCCTCGATCGCGTGCTCGAGAAGATCAGCCCCGATGACTTCGATCGCGCCGGCTGGGCCGTTCAGGACGGCATCGTCGTGGTCGCTTCCGATCTCGACCTCCGTCGCCGCACCTTCATCGTGATCTACGATGTCCGCGACCTCGTCTTTGATATCCCCGACTACAACAATGTTCCGAACCTCGACATCGACGATGTGCTCGACCAGGGCGGCGGCGGCGGTGGCGGCGGCGGCGGCGGCGGCGGCATCTTCGACAACCCACAGCAGGACCCCGACGACCCCGCCGGGCGAGAGGCCGACAACCTCGAAGACCTGCTCGAGATCATCCAGACCGCCGTCGACTTCGACGGATGGCGCGACAACGGCGGCGATACCGGAATCGTTCAGAACCTCAGCGGCAATCTGATCATCACCAACACCGCCCGCAACCACCGCGAGATCAACACCCTGCTCCGCCAGCTCCGCGAGATCCGCAACATCCAGATCTCCTGCGAAGCCCGATTCCTGACCGTCAGTCAGGACTTCTTCGAGCAGATCGGCTTCGACTTCGATGTCTACTTCAACGCTCAGAACGATCAGTACGACGCCGCGAACCAGAGCTTCGGCCTGGATGTCGGCGCCCCGCTGACCCCGCTGGGCAATCCCGGTCAGGTCATGGTCGACGGAAACGGCCAACCGGTGTTTACCGGCACGGCCCCCGGCTTCTTCAACACCCCCAACGGCCCGGTGTTCGAGCCCGAGGCCAACTTCGTCGCCGGTCCCGTCCCCCAGAACAGCTTCTCGATTGTTCCGGCCCTCGGCAATTCCAACGAGCTCGCCACCAACATCCTCAGCGGTTCGGAGTTCGCCTCGAACATCCTGACCCTCAGCCCCGCTCTGAGCGTCGCGGGCACCTTCTTCGACGACATCCAGGTCGACTTCCTCGTCGAAGCCACCCAGGCCGACCGTCGCAGCGTCGTGCTGACCGCTCCCCGCCTGACCTTCACCAACGGCAAGACCGCCAACGTGTCGGTCACGACGCAGCGGGCGTTCATCTCCGACCTCCAGCCCGTCGTCGGCACCTCCTCGGTCGCCTTCGACCCCACGCTCGACACCGCGTCCGAGGGCTTCACCCTCCTGCTGCGTGGCGTGGTTTCCGCCGACCGCCGCTATGTGACCCTCGCCGTCGAGGCCACCACCGCCGTCATCGAAGACATCGTCGGTGTGCCGATCAGCGCGACCGTCGGTGGTACGGGCGGCACCGGCGGCATCACCACCTCCGAAACCGACATCCAGCAGCCCATCGTGCAGGTCACGCGAGTCCAGACCGGCGTGACCATCCCCGACAAGGGCACCATCCTCCTCGGCGGCCAGCGGATCACCACCGAGACCGAATCGGAAGTCGGCGTCCCCGTCCTCTCCTCGATCCCCTTCATCAACCGCTTCTTCACCAACCGGGTGACCGACAAGTCGGAACTGACCCTGCTCATCCTCATCAAGCCCACGATCATCATCCAGGGCGAGGAAGAGGACATGGCCTTCCCCGGCCTGAGCGAGCAGCTCCGCGAGAACTTCAGCTACTGATCCTCACACCGAATGATCCAACTCTGCGAGGCGGGCCTTTCGGCCCGCCTTTTTCATTCCAGAGGGACGACCGAACCGATCCCTGCTAAACTTGGCGAGAAGGAGATCCGCTGCCATGGCATCGAGCGAGTCAAGACTGCGAGTCCGCAAGGAAGACGGCATCACGCAGGTCGAGTTTGTCGATCGCAATATCCTCGACGAGGCCAACATCCAGCGGATCGGCGAGGAGATTTCCGAGATCATCGACGGTGATCCGCAGCCGAAGCTGCTCATCAGCTTCAGCAATGTCGACCACCTCTCCTCCGCCGCCTTGGGCACGCTGATCACCATCCACAACCGCCTCAAGCAGAAGGGCGGCCAGCTCCGTTTGGCCAACATCGATCCCCAGATCTACGAAGTCTTCATGATCACCAAGCTCAACAAGCTCTTCGAGATCCACGAAACCGGCGATGAGGCCATCGCCAGCTTTGCCTGATCGGCGATCTGCGCGAGCATGAGACCATCCCGTCTCGCGGGGACACCGATCGCGTATCCCCGCTTTGACCGACGACCTTCGAGCCCCAGAGTGACCGGGAGCCAGCCCCACGATGACCCCAGGGTCCGACGAGAACCACGCCCACCCGCCGCGGACCAGTGCCTCGGTTCGGTTGCATCGGTTCCCCGACGACCTCACACGGGTCTCTGAGGAGATCCTGAGCGCGCTCCGGCAGTTCGACTACCCCGATGCGAGCGCCTTCGCGTTGCGCTTGGTCCTCGAGGAAGCGATCTCCAACGCGTTCAAGCACGGCAACAAGGGCCGCCCAGAAGCCCATGTCGATCTCGAGTGGCTCATCCGCCCCGAACGCGTCGAAATCGTGGTCGAGGATCAGGGCGAGGGCTTCGACCCCGAATCGCTCCCCGACCCCACCGACGAGGACCGGCTCGAACTTCCCTCGGGCCGCGGCGTGCTGCTGATCCATGCCTACATGAGCGAGGTCCGCTACAACGAGCGGGGCAACCGCGTCAGCATGATCTATCGCAACCCCGCCTGAGCCCCTGGCTCAGTCGCGATCGCTGTACCAGGTCAGCCGGAGCACCTTCTCGCCGCTCAGCGAGACCGGCTCGCTCTGCTCCATCATCTGCGCCGCCCGCTCAGGGGTCATCCGCTCGCACGACGGCACATGGACCTCCAGCCAGCCGTTCAGCGGGCGGTGCGGTGCTTCCGCGGCGGTATTGACCGCCTGCACCGCCAGCGCTTCGGCGTTCTCCAGGCAATCGGCCACCAGCAGGATCTCCGCGTAGACCGCCGGCTCCTGCTCCTCCGGGATGCACCGGGCCACCAATCGCCATGCCGTGAAGCCCAGGTCTCTGCCCTGCTCATCCACATTCGTTCGCGGATCGATGTTGAGCTGGAGCATCCAGCTGTCGATCAGTCGCTCGACGATCTCTTCGGCGGTGAGCGCGCCGCCGTCGTTGGGGGTGCTGGGGGCGAGCACGCCTCGATGCTCGTGAGCAACCGAATCGACGCCGACGAGTTCGGGGATCGGCCCGAGATCGAACGCCGCAAGCGCCCGCTCCACGCGGTCCTTGAGGTCGAGCCCCGCGCGGAGGGTGACGGCCTTGTGCTCATCGACGAAGACATAGAAGAACGGGTTCATGCTCATCGCGCCGAAGCCGACCAGCCCGTCCTCGAACAGCCAGTCCTCGAAGTGGATCACGCCGTCGAGAAACCGCTCGATCCCGACGAGGTCGTACGCGATGTAGGGATCCACTTCGCGGTAGGCATCGTTGCCGAGGACATCGAGGATCGGGTAGACCCGACCGGGGAGGAAGCTGAAGAGCAGCTTGCAGAGCGACCGAAGTCTCTTGCCGGTGACAACAACATCGAACATGAAGCGATCCGGCCATTCCTCCCAATCGGCCTCGTTATCGCCGTCTGCGGACTCGAATTCCGCCGTGTATCCCTGCACGGGCTTGAGCGGTTCCACGGGGTACACCCCGAGCGGGTACACGAAGGTGTCGGATTCGTGGCGAGTGAGATCGGGATCGATGACGATTTTGGGCATGCGCGATGGTTCCGTGGGATGGATCGGTGGTCATGATACGCGGGAGGTCAGGGCTTGCACCGATCGAGCGAGACCCGCCCTCGATCTGGTTCTGGTATGTGCATTGCGTAAATTGCCGGGATCGCCCATGATGTCCGGCATCATTTCATTCCGCGTGATCGACCGAGGAGGCAGCGCACGCTATGGACGCCATCGAAGGATTCGTGAATTCCCTCAACGGGATTCTCTTCTCGAACTACACCATATACGCCCTGCTCGCGGTGGGTGTCCTCTTCACGATCTGGTCCGGCTTCGGTCAGTACCGAGCGTTGACGCACGGTGTCGCGGTCATCCGTGGTAAATACGACGATAAGAACGACCCGGGTGCCATCAACCACTTCCAGGCGCTGTCCGCAGCGCTTTCCGCGACCGTCGGTCTCGGCAACATCGCCGGCGTCGCCGTGGCGGTCGCGCTCGGTGGCCCCGGCGCGGTCTTCTGGATGTGGATCATCGGCATCCTCGGCATGTCGCTCAAGATGACCGAAGTCACGCAGTCGATGCTGTACCGCAACACCGATGATCCGGACAACCCGCACGGCGGGCCGATGTTCGTCGTAAAGAAAGGCCTCGCCAAGTGGGGCCTCGGTCCGCTCGGCTCGATCATCGGCGGCCTGTTCGTGGTCACGCTGATCATCTCTGCGATCACCGGCGGCAACATGTTCCAGGCGTGGAATGTCGCCGATATCACCTTCACCTATTTCCAGGTCCCGCAGGTCGTGACAGGGATCATCCTGACCGTTCTGGTCGGCCTCGTGATCATCGGTGGCATCAAGCGGATCGGTGCGGTCGCCGGTCGGATCGTGCCCATCATGTGCGCGCTGTACGTACTCGCTGCGCTGTATGTGCTCATCATCAACATCGATCAGGTGCCCGCGATGCTCGCCCTGATCGTCCGCAGCGGTCTTCCGGGCTTCCTCGGCGGACAGGACGCGGCGCCCGTCGGGGCGTTCCTCGGCGGCACCTTCGCCTACGCCGCGATGTGGGGCGTGAAGCGCGCCCTGTTCTCCTCAGAGTCCGGTCAGGGCTCCAGCCCGATCGCCCACTCGGCGGCGAAGACCGACGAGCCCGTCCGCGAGGGCATGGTCGCGGGGCTCGAACCGTTCATCGATACCATCGTGGTCTGCACGCTGACCGCACTCGTGATCCTTTCTTCGGGCGCGTACAACCGATCTTCCGAAGCACAGTTCAACGATCCGTCTGAGGTCCAGATCGTCCAAGCGGTGAACGATGCTGGTCAGCCGATCGAAAATACTTGGACACTCCAAACACCACCTCTTCCAGATATGAATGACGCAGACAAAGCCATTCGGCGTGCTGCCGAGGGGACTGCGGGCTGGCGTGCAGGTGAGATCGTCTTCTTTGTCGTCGCCGCAGATCAGAGTGCGGATACCGGGCGTGACCTTCGCAAGATTACGGCAACCGTTGAGCGCTCGGGCGATAACTGGATCGCGCGATGGGGTACGCTTGAATCAGAATCGAAGCCGCGATTGCGCACCGATGGTGAGGCAGGCGCACCCGATCTGGGTATCTACGGCGACTACGCCGGCGCTTCCATGACCGCGTACGCGTTCGACCGCGTCACACCCGGACTCGGAAAAGTGCTCATGCCGATCGTGGTTTGGCTGTTTGCCATCTCGACGATGATCTCCTGGTCGTACTATGGCGAACAGGGCGTCTACTACTTCTTCGGTCGCAAGGGCGATAAGGCCGCGGCCCCCGCGATACTTGTGTACAAGGTCATTTATGCACTGCTCATCCTTCTGACCACGATCCTCGCCATGCCGCTATTCGGTACAGGAGACCAGAAGAAGGCGATCATCGGCACGGAGACCGAACTCGACATGTGGACGACGCTGGGCCTCGGTGTCATGCTCGTGGTGAATATCCCGATCATGGTGATCTTCGGATCACAGGCCATGAAGGCGTACCGCGAGTATTTCGAGCGGATGAAGACCGAGAGCGATTCGCATGAGGCCCCGCCGTTCAAGGATGTCGTCGAAGGCAAGGATGTCGAGTAATCGACACCGCTGAACCGTGATTGAACAGGTTGGCTCCCTCGGGGGCCGGCCTTTTTCATTGACGCGTTCAGATGGGGATCCGCAATCAGAACTCAGCCGAGGCCGAGCATCTTCTCGATCGCGTCCGCGGCGGATTCGCTCGCGTTGGGGCCGCGGAACTTGGCCACGATCTCCGCCTGCGCCTCCCGCTGCTTCTGCTGGGCGGCGGGGTCGGCCATGAGCTTGGCCATCTCGTCCAGAAGCTGGCCGGTGTCCGTGAAGTACGGGATCAGCTCCGGGATCACCTCTTCGCCCGCGATCAGGTTCGGCAGGGCGAAGTGCTTCGTGGTCAGCACCCAGCGCCCGATGCAGTTGTACATGACCCGGTTGGTCTTGTACATGATCACCATCGGAACCTGCTGCTTGGACACCTGGAGTGTCACCGTGCCGGAGACCACCATCGCGAGGTCGGCCCAGTTCGCCACCACATCGGTCTCGCCGACGAGCACATCGAGCCCGTCGGGCCAGCCGCCGTGCAGGTTGGCGCGCTGGTACAGATCCTCGCGCACCTGCTCGGTCGTCGCGGCGACAAGTCCCGTCAATTCAGGGTGCCGCTTGCGAAGCTCCCGAAACGCGCTCAGCATCACCGGGAAGTTGCGCCGGATCTCCGCGGGACGGGAACCGGGCAGCACGCCCAGCCGCGGGCTGCCGCCGGGCAGCGTCGCTGCGCGCGCGGCCAGCGCATCGAGATCGAGGTCCTCATCGAATAGCGGGTGCCCGACGAAGGTGGCGTTCACGCCCCGGTTGCGGAAGAACTCCTCCTCGAAGGGGAGCAGGCACAGCACCATGTCGGTGCATTTGCGGAGCTTGCGGATCCGCCACGGCCCCCATGCCCAGAGCTGCGGGGCGACGAGGTGCAGCACCTTGCGTCCGGCCTTCTTGGCGATCTTGCAGATGGGGAAGTTCGCCGCGGGCGAATCGACGGGGATGTGCAGCTTGACCTCGGGGTGCTCGCCGAGCCAGCGCCGGATGGTCTTGTTGATTTGCAGGTGCTCGCGGATCTTCTCGAAGCCGGGGACCCCCACCACCGCATCGCTGCCGGTCTGCTCGACGATTTCGGCGCCGGCCCGGGCCATCTTGGGGCCTCCCCAGGCGTAGATCTTCAGATCGGGGTGGCGCCGCTTGAGCGCAGCGATGACGGCCGACGAGTGGTCGTCGCCGGAGGGCTCGAAAGCGGTGAACAGGATGGACGGTTTCTCGGGCATATGGACGAATCCGCGGCTCAGGAGCAGCGATCGCTGGCTCAGCTGGAATCGCGGTAAGTGTTCACTATAGATCAAGTCCGGGGCGATATACTGCCCGCCCCGACCCCGCCACGATTTTCCCACTCCCAACGAGCCGATTCCCGATGACCACCACCACCGTACCGACCCAGGCCAACTACCGGCGCACCCACCACTGCAACGAGCTGCGGATGGATCACTGCGGGCAGACCGTCACCATCGCTGGCTGGGTGAACTCCTATCGGGACCACGGGACGGGGCTGGTGTTCATCGACCTGCGCGACCGCGAGGGGCTGACGCAGGTGGTGTTCGACAAGGCCGATGCCTCGGAGGAACTGCTGACCGCCGCCGACAAACTGCGCTCGGAGGATGTCGTGGCGGTGACCGGGACCGTGCGCAAGCGCGACGGCGGCCCGAACCCGAAGCTGGACACCGGTGAGGTGGAAGTGGTCGCGACCACGCTGAGCGTGCTCAACAAGGCCAAGACCCCCCCGTTCCAGCCCTCGGAGACCGAGGGCCTGCCCAACGAGGAGCTGCGGCTCAAGTACCGCTACCTCGACCTGCGCCGCCCCAGGATGCAGAAGATCCTGCGGACCCGGCACCGGGTCGCGAAGCTGGCTCGCGACTACTTCGACGAGCAGGGCTTCATCGAGGTGGAGACGCCGATCCTGTGCAAGAGCACGCCGGAGGGCGCTCGGGACTTCCTCGTGCCGTCGCGCCTCAACCCCGGCGAGTGGTACGCGCTGCCCCAGAGCCCGCAGCTCTTCAAGCAGATCATGATGGTGGCCGGAGCGGACCGGTACATGCAGATCGCCAAGTGCTTCCGCGATGAGGATCTTCGCGCCGATCGCCAGCCGGAATTCACCCAGATCGACCTCGAGATGTCCTTCGTGACGCGCGAGGATGTGATCGGCGTGATGGAGGGCTTCGTGCGCCGGCTGTGGGGCGATGTGCTCGGCTACGAGGTACCCGCGGTCGCCCGCATGACCTACCGCGAGGCGATGGACGACTACGGCATCGACCGGCCCGACCTGCGCTACGACCTGAAGCTGCACGACATCTCGGACCTCGCCTCGCAGACCGACTTCAAGGTCTTCAGCAGCGCGCTCGCGAAGGATCGCGGCGTGGTCAAGGTCATCTGCGTGCCCGGCGGCGCGGAGAAGCTCACCCGCAAGATCACCGACGGCTACAGCGAGTGGATCAAGACCTTCGGGGCCGGCGGCGTGCCCACGACCAAGGTCGGCGCGGACGGTGCGCTCGAAGCGGGCATCGGCAAGTTCATCGAGCCGATCGCCAAGGACATCATCGAGCGCCTCGGCGCGAAGCCCGGTGACCAGCTTTTCTTCGGGGCCGACTCGTACTCGACCTGCTCCAAGGCGCTGGGCGAACTCCGCCAGAAGATCGCGCGGGACATGGGCATGATCGACGAGAGCAAGTGGGCGTTCGTCTGGGTCGTGGACTTCCCGATGTTCGAATACGACGAGGAGACGCGCCGCTTCTACGCGATGCACCACCCGTTCACCGCGCCGAACCCGGATCAGGTCGAGGCGTTCCTCGCCGCCGACCCGGGCGACCGGAACACGATCGAAGCGATCGTCAGCGCGGGCTACGACATCGTGTGCAACGGTTCGGAGATCGGCGGCGGCTCGATCCGTATCCACGACCCGCGCGTGCAGACCAAGGTGTTCCAGCTCCTGGGCATTTCGGAGGAGGAAGCCAAGGAGAAGTTCAGCTTCCTGATGGACGCGCTGCAGTTCGGCGCCCCACCGCACGGCGGCATCGCGTTCGGGCTGGACCGTCTGGTGATGCATCTGGCGGGAACCGACAACATCCGCGATGTGATCGCGTTCCCCAAGACGCAGACTGGCGCGGATGTGATGTCCGATGCGCCGAGCCCGGTGGACGAGAAGCAGCTCGCCGAACTGTTCGTCAAGAACCTGCCGCTGCCAACGCGCTGATCCGGCTCAGGGCCACCAGACCACGATCCAGAACACGCCGACGATCGACATGGCGATGATGCCGCACTCGGGGCAGTCTTCGCCGACGACCAAGCCGCGCAGGTCGTAGCCGCAGGAGAGGCAGTCGAACCTGGGTCGGTTTCGCTTGGCGATGGTTTTTTCAGCGATGTACGGATCAACGCGATCGTCCATCGATGCATCCCGGGCGGGCTCATTCACGGGAATATGCCGCCAGCGCCTGCGAACAAGATGATCCCTACGATAATCAGAATGTACAGACTGCTGAGGACTATCCCGACGATGCCGAGCACCTTCCCTGCGCTGGCAAGTCCGAGCGAATTCGCCGCGGCCTGTCCTGCGATGACTTGTTTCTTAGCTCGTGACGCGAAGTACAGCGCCAGCGGTCCGAAGATCAGGCCTGGCACACCGTAGAACACGCACGAGACGATGGCGATGATGCCCAGCACGAGCGATGTGACCGCCGCGCCCGAAGTTGACGCCTCGTGTGAACCGAACAGGCCGACCCGGTGGCCACACTCCGGGCAATAGCTGCCGACGGTCAGGCCGACCAGGTCGTACCCGCAGCGCACGCAGCGAACGAAAAACCGTGGGGCCGGCTGATAAGGCGATCGCGAGCCATCGGAGGGTTCGTGTTGAGCGCCCCTTCCGTGCCGATCTACGGGGTCATTCTCCAGCCGGTAGATGTCGTCGTGGTCATTCAACGGGGAACTCCTCAGGAGCAGCGGGCTCAGGCCATGGCCTTCTCTCGCTCGTCTTCGGTGTCGGGTGCCAGCTTGGTGATGATCCGTGCACCGATCGCGTCGCCCCACACATTCACGGTGGTGCGGCACATGTCGAGCAAACGGTCGATGCCGAGGATGATGCCGATGGTCCACAGCGGGAGTTGCTGGACATTCGGATCGACCGCACCGATCGAGTTGTTGACGGCGAAGATCACGATGGCCATGGTGACCAGTCCGGCCGAGGGGATGCCCGCCGCGCCGATCGCCGAGAGCGTCGCGGTAATCAGGATGATCAGCTGCTGGGTCAGCGACAGATCGGTGCCCATCATCTGGAAGAGGAAGACGACGGCGACGGCCTGATAGAGCGCCGTCCCGTCCATATTGACCGTCGAGCCGAGGGGCAGGACGAAGTTCGCCGCCCGCTTCGAGCAGCCGCCGCTGCGATGGGCTTCCTCGATGGTGATGGGCAGCGTCGCCGCGCTGCTCGCGGTTCCGAACGCGGTCAGGAGCGCCTTGCGCATCTGCCAGAAGTACTTGTATGGATTCACGCGACCGAAGATCCACAGCAGGAGCGGGAGCGTGCCGAGGCCGTGGACGAGCAGACCGATGACGACCGTCAACGCGTACTTGCCGATAGGCCCGACGAGCGAATCAAGCCCGGATTGGCCGACCCTCGCCGCGACGATGCAGAACACGCCGATGGGCATGAGCCAGAGGATCCACAGCACGATCTTGATCAGGGCGTGGAACAGGCCCTCGAAAGCATCGATCGTCGGGCGGCCGGCCTTGCCGATCGAGACCAGCGCGAGGCCGAGCAGGATCGCCACCACCACGGTCGGGAGCGTCTGTCCCTCGACCGCCGCCTTGAGCGGATTGGCGGGGATCATCTGATCGACAAGGTTCAGGAAGACATCGCCGACGCTCGATGGTGCATCTGGATTCTCGACCTTGCTCTGCGTGGTGGCGTAACTCGCTTTGGCGTTCGCTTCAAAGTCGGTTAGGTTTGCCCCCGCTCCCGGCTTGATGGTGTTCACCAGGAACAGCCCCAGCACAATCGCGAACATCATGGTGGTGATGTAGTAGAGCATCGTCGCCCCGCCGATCAACCCAAGACGCTGTGGGTCACCGATGCTCGTGACACCGACCAGCACCGCAACGAACACCAGCGGGATGACCAGCATCTTCAGCGGCTGGACGAAAGTGAGTTCGCCGATCTTCTGGAGGGCTTCGGTCTTGTCGGTCAGCACCGCCGAGGTGGCCGAGGGATCCCAGATGAAGAACTGACCAACGATCACACCCAGGATCAACGCCGTGAAGATGAGGATCGTGAGGACGAGGTCGGATTTCTTCATGTGATGGGTCCGATGGGCTGGTGGTGCCGGCGCTCTGGCCGATGCGGCTTTAGATCTGGTCGGCGTACCCGGTCACGGCCTCGCGGAACGGGGACGGCGCGAAACCAAGATCCCGCTCGGCTTTCGTGGTGTCGCAGATGTTGTCCTCGATGGCCATCAGCGGCTCACTCGGCCCGAAGGGCAGAGCCGCGGCGAGGCCGAAGGGCTTGGCGGCAACCGCCATGGCGTGCCCGAGGTGACCGGGGATCGGGATGATTCGTTTCTTGCCCGCCATGGGGATGTGATCGCGCACATGGCTGAGCAGTTCCGGCCAGGTCAGGCGTTCGGACCCGCCGAGGGGGTACACCTCGCCGATGGCCTCGGACGAACCCAGCGCATCGGCGACGGCCTTGGCCACCGCCTGGACCGATACGGGCTGCAGTACGGCCGATTTGGGCTTGGGGGGCTTGGGCGGGAACGCCGTGGGGTCGATGTCCGCATCGGCGAAGTACGGGATGAAGACATGGGGTGCCGCACGCCCCAGCGACCAGTCCTTGATCATCCGCATCAGCTCGCCGTCGGGGCCGTGGATCAGCGAGGGCCGGAGGATGGTCCAATCGAGCCCGCTGCGCCGGAGGATGGTTTCGCCGGCGTACTTGCTGCGGTGATAGTCCGTTTTGGCGTTGGGCCGGGTTCCGATGGCCGAGATCTGGACAAACCGGCGGCATCCCGCGGATTTGGCGGCCTCGGAGAGGATCTCCACCACGCGGACATGCATCTTCTCGAAGGTCACCCGGCCGAGTTCGCGACGGATCCCGATGCAGTTCACGACCGCTTGGGCATCGGTCAGCAGTCGCTCGGCCGCTCCGTCTTCGAAGATGTCGCCCTCGACCAGTTCGAGCGATTCGTGCTGAGGAAGGACCTCGGAGGACTTTTCAACCGAGCGGACGAGGGCTCGGACGGCCATGCCGCGGCCGAGCAGTTCTCGAACGACTGAGCGGCCGACGAAGCCGGTGGCCCCGGCGACAGCGATGGTTTGGGCGGACTTGGAATCGTTCACATCGTGCTCCGAGGCGGCTGGGGAGGTCCCCAACCGGGTTGCGATGGCGGATTTTGCCCAGTGTATGCCCCGATCGCGGGACCAGCAATAGAGCCGGTTACCGGTGGCACGGCTTTCGCGAGGCGTGTCAGCGTCCACACCGGGCGTTCATTTGAGAGGATTCGCGATGCACACCGTACCCAGCACCACGACCGCCTATCGGCATCAGGCCGAGTCGTTCACCTCGGAGGAGATGCTGCTGGCGTACCTCGCCGAGCGGCTGGACCGGATGATCGACCATATGGTCAGCCGCGGCAGCAGCCGGCTGGGGATCTTCGGCTCGCGTCGGCACGCGTTCTGGATGCAGGAGCGGATCGCCGGGGTGCAGAGTCTCCCGCTGACGGCGTTCATTGACCGCCCGGACGAGACCGAGCCGGTTCGGGAGATCGGCATCCCCATGCTGCAGATCGATGACCCGACCCTGCCCGAGCATGTGGACACGATCCTGATCGCCGACGATGCCTGCGAGCACACGCTTCACGAACTCGCCCTGCGTCATGTGAAGCCGGGGATCACGCTGTTCCGGCTCTACCACCGCCTGCCGATCGGTCGCGAAGCGCTCGCCCCCAACCGCCTGACTCGGCCCCGCGCGGGTTCGGTCGTTGAAGCCAAGCCGGGGACGGTGCTCGCGGGTACCGCATCCCGGGCCACGCAGGATCGCCTCGACCGGCTGACCGTGGCGGTATAGCGCAAAGCACCGCGCGTGAAGCGCGGTGTTTGCCGGTGTGCAGGAACTTCGTGCGCGGGATCAGGCGGTCGCCGGAGCCGCGGCGGCCTCTTGCTCGAGGCGCGTTGCGAGCCAGCGCTCGGCGTCGAGCGCCGCCTGGCAGCCCATGCCGGCGGCGGTCACAGCCTGCCGGTACTCGGCATCGGCGACATCGCCTGCGGCGAACACGCCATCGATGTTGGTGTAGCTGTGGCGGGTGTTGAGCTTGATGTAGCCCTTGGCATCGAATTCGAGGCCGGAATCCTTGAGGAACTTCGTGGCGGGCGTGTGGCCGATCGCGATGAACAGCCCCTTGACATTCAGCTCAGAATGCTCGCCGGTCACGGTGTCTTCGAGCTTGACGCCGGTGATCGATTTGTCGCCGAGCACATCGACGACCACCTTGTTCCAGAGGACCTCGGCGTTGGGCTGAGACATGAACCGCTTCTGCATGACCTTGGAGGCGCGGAGCTCATCGCGCCGGTGGATGACATACACCTTGGACGCGAACTTGGTGAGGTAGGTCGCTTCCTCCATGGCCGTATCGCCCCCACCGACTACGGCGAGGGGCTGGTTGCGGAACGCGGGCAGCGCACCGTCGCAGACCGCGCAGGCGGAGACCCCGCCGCCGGACATGGCCAAGCGCATCTCGTTCTCGAGACCGATCCAGTTGGCGGTCGCGCCGGTGGCGACGATGACGGCGTACGCGCGGACGGTCTTGCCACCGGAGGTTTTGAGCGTGTGCGGGCCGCCGGGCTTGAAGTCGACCTCGACGATGTCCTCCATGAAGACCTTGGTTCCGAATCGCTCGGCCTGCTTCTGGAACTTGGCCATCATGTCCGGGCCGGTCACGCCGTCGGGGAAGCCGGGGTAGTTCTCGACCTCGGTGGTCAGCATGAGCTGGCCGCCGGGCAGAACGGGCGACGGGTTGGACTTCGGCACGCCGATGTAGCAGACCGGATTGAGGTTCGCGCGGGCGGCGTAGATCGCGGCGGTCCAGCCGGCCGGGCCGGAGCCGATGATGACGAGCTTGTGGATCGGATCGGAGGCGGTTTCGTTCATGGCGTCGCTCTGAAATGCTGGGAATTGAGAGTCGGTGAGTGTGAGGAAGAAAGCCGCCGGGTCGAACCCGGCGGGTGCTGAATCAGACTCAACCCGAGCGTGTGCGAGGATATTCCCGCGCGGGCTCAGCGGTTGAGATGTTCGCGGTACAGACTGACATGCGGAGGCCAGAAGATCACATCGCCGGCGGTTCCGTCGTCAACGAGCGCTGCGCGATCGTCACGCCCGTTGTCGCCAACGGAGTAGAGCAGGAACGAGTTCTCATCGAGCGCGAAGGTCGCCTGGGTCGCCCCGCTCTGCATCTCGGCGAACGCGGTCATCATCTGGCCGAACTCGGTGCCGCGGACATGGATCAGCATGTTGCGGATCGGCTCGATAACCTCGGCGACGACCAGCGCATCGACCATGTCCTGCGAGAGGCGCACGAACTCGGATGAGGACATGAACTCGCCTTGGTTCGCCTTGTTGACCGCGTCGCGGAAGCTGCGAACGCTGGCCACGCGTTCCACGATGCCGACCATGTAGTCCATGAGCTCGTTGACGGACATCCCGGTCATATCGCGCGTGATCTGGTCGGGATCGCCGCTGGCGAGCATGCCGGCGAACGGGTTATCGCCCAAGGTCGAGGGGTCGAAGTCGCTGGGCATGCCTTCGGCGAGATCGGCCTCCATCGACTCGCGAGCACGCTGCACCATGTTGTCGGGCGTGATGCCCTGGGTCTGCATGAGCGAAAGGCCCACGGAGACCTGCTGCGCGGCCTGCTCCTTCGGCGGATTCTGGGCGATCTGGCGCTTGATCAGGGTGCGGAGCGCTGCGAAATCGAGCGACTGCGAGTCACCGGCAAGGTAAGCCTCGAGCGCGGCATGATCCTCTTCGGGCAGACCGAACTGCGGCAACTTGCCCTCGGCGATCAGACCGCTCAAGAGGTACGGAGCGTTGGCGGGCGAGAAACTGCCCAGGTCGAGCCCGAGCATCGCTCCGAGGTTCGAGGCATCGAATTCGCCCTCGCCCGAGGCCACTCCCGCCGCTTCGCCCGCGAAACCGGGGAGCATGACGGCTTGGCCGAGGTCGTTGCGGGTCGCCGGGGGGATGCCCATGCCCGAAGCGGGTCTGCCCACATTATTGAACACCGCCTTGATGACATACGGCCTCGGAGTCTCACGAACTCCGAAATTCTCATCGCGGATCGGTACCCAGTACTGCAGCGGTTCCACGACCTGCACGCGGTCGTTGTAGTTCATGTGGTCGAGGTTGTTGCTGAGTGAGCGAAGGAAGCGCGGCTGGATGGCGACCAGCCGTCCGGGGAGATTCCCGTTTTCGAGGCGGAAGGCCACCACGGCCAACCCGCTGCGCATGCCCGCGAGGGCCGTGAGCATTTCCAATCGCCACTCGAACAGGTACGGGTACTGCAGTTCGACATTCTGGGCGATGATGGAGTACTCGACCCATGTGTCGTCGCCGACCGTCGCTTTTTTCAGGTCCGGATCGTGCAGGTCAGTGTAATTCCAGCGTCGGTTGTAGTCCGCGAACACATCGCGAACCTTGCGATCAAAGGCGATTCGATCGAGTTGAAGACTGCCCAACGAGTCGTTGGCGGCGTAGACGCCGTAGCGACTGAGGCCATCGGCTCTCCATCCCACGAGCGCGGAAAGAGCCATGAATCGCCTCGGATCAACATTCGAACCGCCCTGGGTCACCCAATCGAACGATTGGCGAACGGTGTACTCGGTCACCGTCGGGAGACTGAAGTCCCGGAAGCGGAACCGCTGAACGGCATCGTCGGTTTCGAGGATGGCGTCGGCGATGCCCCGCGGGGTGAAGGCGGTGTCACCCGGGCGGGTGTACTGGTAGACGAGGTCCGCCATCAACATGGCGGTGCTTTCGATCATCTGGATCGCATTGGATTTCTCTTCGAAGGTCGGGCGTTCCAGCAACAGGCGGTAGAGAGCGATGAACTTCGCGTAGTCCATGAGCGCCTCATCGCCTTCGCCCGCCTCTGCCTTGGCAAGGCCGTTGGCATACTGCACCACGAACAAGCGGACGAGCATCTGATCGAGGTAGACATATTCCGCATCAAAGAGCAGGTTTTCGTAACCGCTTTCGATGTACAAGCCCGATTCGGCCCACGCGCTGTCAACCTTGTCCCGACCGATCTGCAGCGAGAACATGTAGTTCTCGTCCGGATCGGACACGGTGCGGACGGCTTCCAGAACCGCCTGCTGTGCTGGTTTGTTCACCCAGTCGATCAATCTCTGCCGATCGCTGTGCCCGCGAGGCGAGAACAGAAACCTGCTCAGAATATCTGCTTCGTCACCATCAGAGAGCACATCCATGCCCAGCAGAGCCGGAAACAGCACCGGCTCGACCGCCTTGTTGCCGGTCACCAGGCCCATGTCGCGCTGGGCCCGTTCGAGCCACTCATCGGCTGAGGCGGAAGCGGGGACAACAACGGCGGCGAGAGCGAGCATCAAAATGGTGCTCGTCACGCGCCGGGCGAAGCGATGGATCGTGTTTCGGTGGGACATGGTGTTCTCCGCGGTGGTCGCGAGCGGCGAAAAGGCCGACGCGGGGTAACGCTTGGATTCGGAATCGGATTCTAGCGGTTTGCCGCGTGCTCGATGGGGATGCACCGAGATCGGGCTGTTCCGCTCGGCGCAGGCGTCTACACTCTCGGCATGGCCAGTGACGCGAACAGAGGAGCACCCGCCCGCCTGTACTTCGATAATGCCGCGACCAGCTTTCCGAAGCCGGCGGGCGTCGTACGGGCGATGACGGAGTATTCGCTGAAACTCGGGGCGTCACCGGGTCGCGGGGCGTACGCCGAGGCGCAGCAGTCGGCCGAGATCCTCGGTCGCTGCCGCGAGGCGATCCGGGACCTGCTCAACGCACCGTCTGCTGACCATGTGATCTTCACGCTGAACACCACCGATGCGCTGAATATGGCCATCAAGGGCCTGTTGATTCCCCTGCTTTTGCGTGGGGAACGGGTACATGTGATCACCACGGCGATGGACCACAACTCGATCCTCCGCCCGTTCAACGCTCTGATCTCCCGGTACCAAGGCCAAATGTCGCAGACGGTCGTCGAGGCGGACCCCGAATCCGGGTTGGTGGACCCCGAGGCGATCCGGGCGGCGATCCGGCCGGAGACCCGGCTGGTCGGGGTGGTGCACGCCTCGAATGTGACCGGGACGCTCCAGCCGATCGGGGAAATCGGGGCGGTCTGCCGCGATCGGGCGATGCCGCTGCTGGTGGACGCGGCTCAATCGGTCGGGCATATTCCTGTGGATATACAGGAGATGAACATCGACCTGCTCGCGGCTCCGGGACATAAAGGATTGCTCGGCCCGCTCGGGACCGGGGTATTGGTCATGCGCCCGGGCATGGAGCGGATGATCGAAACCTATCGCGAGGGGGGAACCGGCTCGATCAGCGAGCAGCCGCTGCACCCGACTGACATGCCCGACAAGTACGAGGCCGGCTCCCACAACACCGTGGGAATTGCCGGGCTGCTGGCCGGGGTGGAATACCTGCTCCAGCGCGGCATGAAGGACATCGCCGAGCACGAGCGGGGGCTGACCGAGCAGTTCCTGAACGGCCTGCACACCTACACCGGTGGGCCGCTGCTGCCGGGTCTGCGCCTGCTCGGGCCACAGGGCATGGCCGACCGGGTTGGGGTGTTCTCGGTGACGG
>CBFGVX010000069.1:0-17188 GCA_965652425.1 uncultured bacterium
TTTCCCGGGTCGGGATTGCCTGTGTGCTGGTGGCGGTCGCCGGAGTGGATCCCGGATCTGTCGCCGTGGCCGTGGCTGTCGCGGTGGCCGTTACCGTTGCCGTCGCTGTCGCCGTTGCTGTGGGTGTGGGTGTTGGCGCAGCCGGCCACGGCAGGTTTCGACTGGTTGCAGCTGGCGATGGCATCGTTATTCGTACAATGGATAGTGCTGCTGTCCGCGGCGCTGTTATGCCGCCTGCGGCCGTGGATGCGTCGCCGCCCCTTGGGCTTGGCGATCGCCTGTTGCTACACGGTGGTGGTTGGATTGGCGCTGCTGTTCACCGTGGTGGCCGACTGGGTGCTCTATCAGGGGATGGTCGGTGTGCCGCCGTTGCATGGCGATCAATTGCTGCGCCATGGGCTGATTGCGCTGATCATGACCAGCATGCTGCTGCGCTATTTCTATCTGCAGCAGCAATGGCAGCTGCACAATCAGGCTGCCCTGCAGGCGCGCCTGCAATCGCTGCAATCGCGTATCCGGCCCCACTTTCTGTTCAACAGCCTCAACAGCATCGTCAGCCTGATCGGCAGCCAGCCGCACAAGGCGGAAACTGCCGTGCTTGATCTGTCCGATCTGTTTCGCGCCAACCTGGCCGACACCGACGCGCTGGCAACCTGGGGGGAGGAATATCGCCTGTGTCGTGGTTATCTGCGCATCGAGCAGTACCGCCTGGGCGAACGCTTGCGCATCGACTGGCAAGTGAACGAGCTACCGGAAAGCCTGCCGATGCCGCTGTTGACCCTGCAGCCACTTCTGGAAAACGCCATTTTGCATGGCCTGCAGCCGAGCATCCAGGGTGGCGATATTATCGTCGCAGGGCACTATCGTGAGGGCTGCGTTGAACTGCTGGATCGAACATTCGTTTGGGGTGTGGCTGGAACCGGTCGAGATCCTCGGATTGAAGCGGATCGGATTGATCGCGGAGCGGATCGAGGAGCTACTCCGGCGGCGGGAGAGGGGCGAGGACGGCGATGCCGAGGAGATGATCGCTCCGGTCGGCGAAGACACGATCGGAGCCACGCGCCAGCGGATCTTCCTGGAGCACGAACGGGATCCGACGAGCCGGTCGATGCTGGTGCATCAGGCCTGGGTTCTGGATTCGCTTGAAGATCCGGAAAGTATCCGGAGGGTATGGCGGGAGATCATCTCCCGGCACGATGCGCTGCGGTGCGGATATGCGATCGATGAGCACGGTCTGCGTCTGGTGCGGCTGGATCCGGATTCGGCGGTGTGGTTCTTTGATGAGGGCAAGGTCTCGATCGAACGAGATCCGCAGGGCTGGTCGGATCCGAACGATGTCTCGGAGCGCGTCGGGCTGCCGATGCGAGCGGGCCAGATGCCGCTGCGCGTGCACTTCTGGCGGCGAGCGCGTGGTGGTTGTCTTGTCGCGGTCGTGTATCACCACGCGGCGATCGATGAGTGGTCACTCGATCTGCTTGAGGGCGAGATGATCCGATTGCTGAGCGGGGAAGAACTCGGTGCTGAACCGGGGTCTTATCAGCGTTACATCGCGTGCGAAGAGGCGTGGAGGGACGAGGAGGCGGCTCTGGATCTGGGCGCACAAGTCTGCGAGACCCAGCCGTCGGATAGCGAACTGCCGCCATCGGGGCCTCAGGAATCGGTCATGCTCGAGGTCGGTGGAGAGGGTGCCGAGCCGATGGCGCTCGCCGGGGCGCTCGATGGGTTGGCCTCGCGGCACGGGATCACGCCCGCCGCGGCTGGGCTAGCGTTGCTGGGCGAGGTCCTGCGGGAGCGCTTTGGTGATCCGGGGCGATGGATCCTGACACCGTTCTCAAAGCGGATCACGAAGGATCTTCAGCGGCTGGTGGGCTGCTGTCTGGATATGCGGTTGATTGACGCGTCGGGTGCTGCGGCTGAGAGCATGGACTGCTTCCGGCGCGTCGGTCTGCAGTTCACGGCGGCACAGGGTAAGGCCACGCTGGCTCTGGATACGCTTCGAGAGTTTGTGCGAGGTCGATGCCCGGAGGCGCTCGACCATCTCACGAGGTTCGGCTTCACCTACCGAGAATTCAGTGCTGACGAGGTCCGCAGACCGGGGTTGAGGGTGCAGCGTGTGATGCTGCCGCAGCTCGCTGCGCGGTTCGGATTGGCGCTGCACATCGAGCGGCGGTCTGAGGGTGTTCGTCTGTGGTTCGAGGCCTCGCGCGAGTTCTTCAGCGACGATGAGCTTGGCGAACTGGCGTCGGCGTATGCCTCTCGCTTGCGCGGTTCTGATGGAGGCGGTGTTTCCTATTCGCATCGCCTGCTGGATCAGCGGGATTCGATGGTTCGGGTCGGCGGTGATGCTCATGCAACGGATGGTTCTGAGAGGCCGACCGACAGCAGGCCAGAGCTTCTGCGGGCGATGTGGAAGGAACTGCTGGGATCGGAGCCGCAGCCCGAGTCGCGATTTGATGAGGCCGGGGGGGATTCGCTGGTGGCGATGAAGCTCTCGGGCATGATCCACGCCCGTATGGGCCGCAAGCTGCATGTGGGCGAGTTCCTTCGCCACAAGACCTTCGATTCGCTGGTGCGCTGGGTGCGCGATGATCCCGAGGAGCCGTACTCGGATTTCCGCCGGCCGGGAGGTTTGGGGTCGGGGGAATTGGTGGTGGCCATTCCGGGCGCATCGGGGCGAGCGGTGGATCTGCACGGGCTGTGGGAGGGTTGTCTGGAACGAGGGCTGGACTTTGGGAGGATGCTCGGTTTCGATCTGGTGACCTTTGTGCGTTCGATGCCGCGGGATCGGAAGATGCCCGACCGTACGGTGGAGCGTATCTGCGAGATCACGCTGAGCGAGCGGGAGAACAATCCGGTCACACTTGTCGGGTATTCGATGGGCGGGCTGCTGGCGATTGCTGCGGCGGCGCGGTTGGCTGACAAGGGCGTGCCGGTCTCGGAGATCATCCTTCTGGACGCGTACGCCCCGGCGTACCTGAGCCGGACGCCTTCGTATTTTTCAGCGCGGCTCAACGCCGAGGTTCGCCGCCGGATTCGTCGGGAACCGGTGCCGGCCACTACGGTTCGCGTTGGCCAGCAAGCGTCGAGAAATCCTGCTGATACCGCGCTCTGGAAAGAGGTGCTGGATCTCTATTCGACCTGGAAGCCGCCTCGGACGGATGCGCCGTGCCTGCTGATCCGTTCGGCATCGGGTTGCCGCCGCGTGCGGCCGCTGCTTCACCCGGAGACGAACGGGCTCGGGCCACTGCTTGGCGGCAAGACGGTGATCGATACGATCGATGTGGATCATCTCGGGATGTTGAAGGGTGGAGTTGAAGCCGTCTGCGACAGCATCGCGGCGAACCGGCGTTCGGTGCCGGGAAGCGGTGCGCGATGAGCGAGATCCTGGTGCGTATTCGGGTCGGACAGTGGGACGGGATGCGCGGGCGAGAACTGTGCCGCGTGCTGCGCGACGAGGTGCTGCGGGAGGTCAGCGGACTCGATGACCTTGAGCCCCTGCTGCGCAGGACGGCGTTTGGTAAGCCGTATCTGGAGGGGCTGACGGGCCTGCACTGGAGTTCGTCGTCGTGCGAGCGGGCGGTCGGTGTGGCCGTCAGTACGGATGGTCCGGTCGGATTCGATCTTGAATCTGTGCGTGAGGGACTGGTCGACGATCATCTCCTGCGTGCCTGCCTGACCGGTTCGGAGTATGAGCATTGGAAGGGTGCGTGCGGAGCCGATCCGGCTCTGTTTTTCAGGTTATGGACCCGGAAGGAAGCGGCGCTCAAGTGTCTGGGCTGCGGGCTGCACGGCTCGCCAAGTCGCACGGATGTGGGCGAGCCCAGCACGGCCTGGTTCGAGGGGTGCGCCACGGATGGGGCGTACCATGTTCGCTCGATCGAGTGCGGAGCGGGAGTGGCCAGTGCGATCGCGTCGGATATGCCAAGACCGGTGCGTGTGCTCACATGGGGAGAGAGCGACGATCGGTGTCTCAATGTGAGTGGATGCGCTCGCTGAAGACGAACGATCGTGCGCCTACGGCGAAGCCGATGGCCCCGAACGAGATGAGGATCGCGAACGGGCCGAGCATGTCCCGCATGGATGCTCCGCGCCAGATGCCGCCTTCGATGGCGAGGATCCCCCACTTCACCGGGCTGAGATGGCTGATTGAGCGGAGCCAGTCGGGCATGAAGAACAGCGGAAGCATGCCCCCCCCGGTGATGGCCATGATGAGGATGACGCCCCAGGCGAGCTGGCCGGGTGAGGTCTTGGAGCGGCCGAGCACGGCGAGGAGCATCATGATGCCCGCGAACGCGAAGCACACGCAGATGATCGCGCTGAACAGCACGAGATAAGAGACGGGCTTGACCGCGAAGAAGGTTCGTCCGAGCAGCACGAAGCCCGATGCGACGAGCACGGACACGGCCATGCAGGCGACGCCCTTGCCCGCGAGGATCTGCAGCGGGGACAGCGGCATCGTGCGCAGGCGGACGAGGGTGCCGGCGTTGCGCTCATGGACAAGCCCTACCGCGAATGTGGCGACGCAGCCGAGGATGGCCCACATCATGGCCTGCGGGAAGGTGATGGCGAAGGAGTTCTGGGGGGCGACTGCCCTGGCTTCGGAGCTGGACGGGGCAGAATCAAATGTGTCGATCTCGATTTCGAGTGGGGAGGATTGATCGGCGGAGGGAGCGCCGTCGGTGAAGGCCTGGAGTGCGTTCGCCGCGGCTTGCAGCCGGAGTCGATCGGGTGCGGCCTGATCACCGGCAAGCTCGATGAGCAGCGCACGGCGGCGTTCTGCGGCGATCGGGTCTGCGAGCGACTGTGCGATCGCCCGGTAGACAGCGGCGGTAGTGACCCCCTGCACGAATCCCGCCTGAGGCCCCGCCTGTGTATCCATGTAGAGAATGGGTCTGCCGGCCGTGCTGTTGCCGAAGGTGTCGAACCAGAGGTGGAAGTCTTCGGGGATCAGTAGCACGGCGTCGTGCTGATTGTTCGAATCAAGCTGTGTTGTGTGTGTCAGGGTGAGTCTGGGGTCACCCTGGAGAGCTTGGAGCAGCGATTCTGTCGCGGAGGATTCCGGATCGCTCCGGTCGATGACTCCGATCGAAGCGGAGAGCTGATCGCCACCGGCGGTGTCGGCGTAGATCGCGCCGAAGAACAGGCCGAACATGAGGGGGAAGAGAACGGTAAAGACAAGGCCCGGCCGGTCGCGGGCCATTAGGCGGAGGTCCTTGATCGCGATGGTCAGCACGGGGTTCATGTGTCGCGCAGACTCCGCCCGGTGAGATTCAGGAAGACTGCCTCGAGGTCCGGTCGGTCGACATGGATGGCGAGAGTGTCCGGGGACGCGAGCATATCGGCGAGGACGGCGAGGGGCTGATCGGTTTGGACTGCCGTCTGCCCGTGAGCGGTTTCGTGGCGGACGCGGGTCTGTCCGCCGTGCGCGGCGATGAGCTGGTCGACGGTGCCTCCGGCCATGACCACGCCGTGATCGAGGATGGCGACGCGATCGCTGACGCGCTGTGCCTCGTCCATGTAGTGGGTCGAGTAGACCACGGCCTTGCCGGACTGGCCGAGTTCCCTGACCAGATCGAGGATCGCGTTTCGCGACTGCGGATCGACCCCGGCGGTGGGTTCGTCGAGCAGGACGAGGTCGGGGTCGTGGATGAGTGCGACCGCGAGGTTGAGGCGTCGTTTCATGCCGCCTGAGTAGGTATGGACGGGCTGATCTGCGCGCTGATCGAGGCCGACCCGCTCCAGCAACCGTTCTGACCGCGTTCGAAGATCGGCTTTGCTGATCCGGTGCATGGAGCCGAAGAACCGGAGGTTTTCGGTGGCGTTGAGGTCTTCATAAAGGGCGATGCTCTGGGTGGCCACGCCGATCCTCGCGCGAACGCTCCGACGCATCGGGCTGCCGAAGCCGAGCATTTCGACGGTGCCTGCGTCGGGTCGGAGCAGGCCGGTGGCGATGCCGATGGTGGTGCTTTTTCCTGCTCCGTTGGGTCCGAGCAAGGCGAGGACTTCCCCGGCCCTGCATTCGAAGGAGACGCCGCGCAGGGCCTGGGTTTGGCCGTAGGACTTTCTGATTTCGTCGAGTCGGAGCACGCCTCAAGCGTACTCCGATCGCGGTGTGTTTGCTGCTATGCCGCGGCTGCCGAAACGGCCCTGACCTCGCTGATAAGGCGGAGAGGCAGGTTCCGGCCTCTGGTTCCGATGCGGTAGACCATCTCGCCGTGGTGGTCCAGGAGGATGCGGATTGGTCCCTTGAGGTCCTTGTTGATCTTGAAGTTCTGGTTCCCGACGACGACCATCACGCCGGCGTGGAGGATCTTTTCGACATTGATGTCCACGGTTCGGATGCTTTCGATGCGTTCGACGAGTTCCCTGTGGGAAGTCTCGCACTTTTTCCGCTGTTCCTGTAGAGATTTGAGTTCGCCGGCGAGTTGCTTGACCCTTGTCTTGTCGTCGGGGCTGAGCACTCGGCCGGGTTCGGCCATTTTCGAAAGCTCCCGTTTGATTTTGTCTTCCTTTGAGCCCAGGTCTGAGACAACCTCGGCGAGGGCAAGGAGTTTGGCCTCGAGTGTCGGAACGGAACCGGCGTGGATCGTGGTCGCGACATGCGAGTTGCTTCCGAGCATGGCCACGACCATGCGCCCGACGACTGTGATGTCGCCGCCGATGATCGCGCCGCCCGGCGACTCGATGCTGCCCATGACGGTGGCGTGGCAGTTGATCATTTCGCGTTCGAATCGCAGCACGCCCCCGACCGAGACTTCGCTGGAATCGAGGTAGCGGATGGTGGTATCACCTTTGGATGTGATCTTGCCCCGTTCGCGTCCTGCGATGCCACCGTGCGCGAAGATGTCACCCCCGGCTTCGATGGTCGCTGCTTCTATCAATTGCCCGATCTCGATGTTGCCGGTGGCGCGGACCTCGAACAGGTCGCGCACGCCCTTGCGGATCTTCGCGTCGCCCTCGAAATCGATATGACCGGTCGAGAAATCGACAAAACCTGGGATCTCAAGAAACTGGCGGACCGCGAGCCGTATCCCCGATCTGCTCAGGACACCGTCCACCTTTGAAGTCATCACGCCGTCGTCTGAGAGTTCGATGCTTTCGTCGAGCTTGACCTTGATGGGCCTGCCCTCGCGTGGGGGGATATCCATGCCGCGAACATCCCGACCGGCGCTGCCGAGCGTGGGCTGAACGATGCGACCGATCTTCTGACCGGCGTTCACCATCGTGAACGCGCATCGGCTGTAGAAGCACACCGCGGCGGGGGGCCCGCCTTCCGACGCTTCGGCGTCGGGATGCGACTCTTCGGCCTGCTCGTCGTCGGCGATATCAGCGGGCTCGAGATTGGGTTCCCACTCGATGCGTCCATCGGTCCCATGACGGACCGGAGTTCCGACGGCGATCTGACCCCGGAGTTCCTGCCCGGGAACATATGAGTCCAGCAAAGACTTCAGGCGATCGCTGACTTCATCGCTGACCTCGATACTGGCCTCCTGGAGCATGATCACGCACCACTCGTAGGCGACATGCTCTGAGTCTGCATCCGGGGGCAGTACCAGTTCGGCGGAGGTGCCGTCCCTGGCGATCAACAATCGAACGGAATGGTTGGAGGGGTTCTTCTGCATCCTTACTTACTACCTGAAGCAAACGGTGCCTTCTGGTGCGGAAACGAGGCCATGCATCACGCGACTTCGCGTGTTCGCGGCAAAAGCTGGCTGCCTCAAAGGACCTGCTCCGGAACCGAAACTCCGGCGAAGGCCCAAAGGCACTCATCGGAAATAGGTAGTCGATACTCTTGTTTAAACGGAAAGCCAAGACAGAATTCGGGACAATTTCACGCTTACCGGGCATGCCGACGGTCCGGAAATGGCGACGGGAGGGACGGTGGTCCCGAGAGGGTGTCGCCGAACCGAGATGACCTGCCAAGCCCCTCTGGCTGCGATGAAGGGATGTTCTGCTCAGGGAATACCAGAGGAAATTCTCAGACCGTCTCGTAAAAAGGTGCCTGCCGCACGAGGTCCCGCAAAGTTATCGAACGAAATTTGCCTTTTCGACTTATGAGGTCCATCGGAGTCGTCGATCCGTGGATGTCCCGGTTCTCGGTTGTTCCGAGAACGCCGCACCGCCATCGAAGGGGCGGCACGGTTCGGGCAACCGCCACGAAGGATCGTGGGTGACAGCACGGGTCAAATCGGATGACCCGAACCATCGCAAGGTTCACGGAGGATCTCCATGTCTCGGATCAACACCAATGTTCAGTCGATTCTGGCGCAGCGTGTGCTCAACCAGAACAACCTCGGGCTTTCGAATTCGCTCGAGCGTCTTTCGACCGGTCTTCGCATCAACCGGGGCAAGGACGACCCGGCGGGTCTGATCGCTTCGCAGAACCTGCGCGCTGAAAAGTCCGCCATTTCCGCGGCGATCAAGAACTCGGAGCGCGCTGATCAGGTCGTCAACATCGCCGAGGGCGGTCTGAACGAAGTCTCTGCGCTGTTGACGGAACTCCAGGGCCTCCTGACGACCACCGCCAACGACGCCGGCCTGTCCGTCGAGGAGAAGGAAGCGAACCAGCTCCAGATCGACTCGATCCTGCAGACCATCGATCGCGTGGCGGCTTCGACCTCGTTCCAGGGCAAGAAGCTGCTCAACGGCAATCTGAACTACACCACGGAGAACATCGATTCCAACATCTCCGGCTTCCGCGTCAACGGCGCGAAGCTCGGGTTCAACGAGACCCGCGATGTGGATGTGCTCGTGACGCAGTCGGCCCAGATCGGCGGCATGGTGATGCAGTTCGCCGGCGCCGCCATCGATCTGACCACGGCGGATGACAAGTTCGTCATCGAGATCGCCGGTGCGAAGGGCTCGCGCGAGCTGAGCTTCAGCTCGGGCACCGACCTGACCACCATCGCCGACACCATCAACAGCTTCACCGAAGTGACCGGTGTGGTCGCGACCGCTTCGGGCAACGACATCAAGCTCGCTTCTGACTCGCTCGGTCGCGATCAGTTCGTGTCGCTGAAGGTCATCGACGACGGCGGCGTCGCCGGTGCTGGCGTGGTCGACTTTGATGCCACCAACACGAATATCGTCGGTGCCGGTCCGGCCACCGCGTTCAACGCGCTGACCAACGGCAAGACCGACTTCGGTCAGGATGTGAACGCCACCATCAACGGCATCACCGCCACCACCAAGGGCACCCGCGCCTCGATCAACACCGACTTCCTCGATGTTTCGCTGGATCTGTCCGAAACCGGTGCGACCACGCTGGGAACCATCAACGCCTTCACCATCTCCGGTGGCGGCGGCGACTTCCAGCTCGGCGGTCGCGTGGACATCGCCGGCAAGGTCTCCCTGGGCATCAGCAATGTTGCTGTCCGGGAGATCGGCAAGGTCGAGAATGGCGGAGCGGATTACTCGCTCGCTGACATCGGATCGGGCAAGCTGCTGAATGTCGAAGACGGCGACCTCTCCGTCGCGCAGGAAGCGGTCGAACAGGCCATCCGCGATGTCAACGCCCTGCGAGGCCGTCTGGGTGCCTTCCAGCAGAACACCGTCGGCGCGACCATCCGTTCGCTCGGCGTGTCTCTGGAGAACACCACCGCCGCCGAATCCGCGATCCGCGATACCGATTTCGCCGCCGAGACCGCGTCGCTGACCCGGAACCAGATCCTGAGCCAGTCTGCGACGCAGATCCTCACGATCGCCAACTCTCAGCCCCAGAACGCGCTGGCGCTCCTCGGCTAAGAGTCTGACACTTCCGGTAAGGAAGAGTCTCCGTCCATGAACCGCGAGCCGCTCCGGACTACCGTTCGGAGCGGTTTTTTCTGCGCCCGCCAGATAGCATGTGGCTATGTCCAAGAGTCTCTGGCATCTGCGCGACAGACCGCTCCCGGCCTCAGCCGACACCGTGATCATCGGGAGCGGCATCGCCGGCGTTTCAGCGGCGCTCGCCCTCGAAGCGAGGGGAGAATCCGTGCTCGTTCTGGACGCACACCGACCCGGCTGGGGCGCATCGGGGCGGAACGCGGGGTTTCTGATGCGAGGCGCGGCGGACAACTACGCCGCGGCGGTACGGGATCTTGGGAGAGACGACGCGAGATTCCTGTGGAGACTGACCGAACGGAATCTTGAGAAGCTTCGATCGCTCGGGGTTCCAACGCTGCCCTGCTATCAGGACCGACCGAGTTGCCTGATCGCGTACGAAGAGGACGAGGACGCCGAACTGCGTCGGTCCGTGGCGCTGCTTCGCGAGGACGGGTTCGAAACCGATGCCATGGAATCGGGCGACTTCGATGACACGCTGCGACGCGATCCTCCTCGATCGGGCCTGATCAATCCCAACGACGCGGTCTGTGATCCGGTCGAGTTGCTCGGATTTCTGTCCCAGCAACTGTCTTCCATCATCAGCAGCGACACGATGGTGATCGATCTGGATCATGATGGAGCGGGCGTGACCGTCGAAACCGATCGCGGGGGTATTCGCGCCGAGCGCGTGCTCGTGTGCACGAACGCGTACACCGCATCGTTGCTGCCGGAGCTTGGTCGCGCCATCGAACCGAACCGGGGCCAGATGCTCGCCTTTGATGCCTCAGATCTCAACGCGTCTGACGGTCTGCGATACGCCTACTACGCCAACCATGGTTCGGAGTATTTCCGAAGCGCCGACCCGCAGACGATCATCTTCGGGGGCTGGCGGAAGCACTTTGCTGACGAGGAACGGACCCTCGACACGGACACCTCAACCGGGGTCCAGAGCGGGCTGGAACGGTTTGCCCATCGGGTCATGGGGCGAGAGCTGAAGGTCGTGCACCGCTGGGCGGGAACGATGGGGTTCACCCCGGACGGCCTGCCGCTGGCTGGCACGGCGTTTCGAGGCGATTCTCGGGTCTGGATATGCGCTGGATTCACCGGCCACGGGATGTCCATGGCCCACGAAACCGCGAATCTGGTGGTCGAGGCGATGATGGGTGGACAGCAATTGCCGTCCATTTTCGACCCGCAGCGGTTCTCGGTCGGGGAATCGGGCTGAGCCGGTCGGTGTCTGGGCTTGCCACGGCGGCCTGTTCTCCGCTACTCTTCTCGTGCTGGATTCCAGCAAGCCGGGGTGTAGCGCAGCTTGGTAGCGCGTCTCGTTCGGGACGAGAAGGTCGTAGGTTCAAATCCTATCACCCCGATTGGCTGAAACCCCGATGGAATCGGGGTTTTTTTCATGACCCTCGGTAGCCAACACCGCGACCAGTCCGTCTGGTTCGGCACCGAACTCAGTCGAGCGACCCACGCCCTCGCACGATCAGCCCGAAGGTGTGGATCCTTGTGAGAAACTCCACTTTCGTCGGGAACACGACAAGCAAGGTGAACGGGCTAGTTGGGGCCTTCGAAACGCATTTATGCAGCTGCATCGCGTCGGACAACGGCCCCACCCCGATGCCGGCAACCGGCACTCTCGCGACGCACAGCATCATCGAGCGCGGGTTCGTGAGCATCGGAAACAACGGCGCAGACTCGAGCGATGAGCCGATCTTCTCTCACAAGCATAGAACGAAGTGTTCGAGTTATTGCGAAGGTGGTGCAACGCAGACCGCGTTTGCATACAACCCGCACATAGCGTCACCCCGCCCGCAGAATCTTCTCCATCTTCTTCCCCTTGGCCAGCTCATCAACGAGTTTGTCGAGGTACCGAACCTGTCGCGTGAGCGGCGTGTCGATCTCTTCGATGCGGTAGCCGCAGATCACGCCCGTGATCAGGTGCGCGTTCGGATTGAGCTTTGCTCTTCGGAAGAACTCCTCGAAGGTCGCCTGGTCATCGATCTGCTTCTGCAGCTTCTTGTCATCGAAGCCGGTCAGCCAGCGGATGACCTCGTGCAGTTCTTCCCTGGTTCGCCCCTTTTTCTCGACCTTGGCCACATAGTGTGGGTAGACCGACGAGAAGGTCATCTTCGCGATGCGTTCATCGTGCTCGGGCGTCGTGGTGGGCATGGGAGGGCCTCCGCGCAAACGCCGAATGGCGTGCGTTTCGGATGTGCTTGCTGTTGCAAGACTTGAGAAAGCGGGTGATCGGGATCGAACCGACGACATTCAGCTTGGGAACGCCCCAGGCTGCAGGACCGAAACGCGTAAGCCACGCTATACCCGGGGTTTCCGGATTGCAAGTGATGCGGGCTTTGCGTCCGATCGGGCCGGTTTGCGTGCGGAGCGCGGTGTAGGCGCGGTCTACACCGCGCGGAAACACCGCGCAGTCAGAGGTTCGAGTCGTCCTTGGCGAGGTCGAGATCCCGCTGCTTCAGACGCCAGCTGTCGAAAGACTTGGGCTCGATGCGCCGCTTGCCACCCTTGATCCCGTTCGTGGTGAACTTGCTGACTTCGCCGCTGGCTCGGGAAACCCGGGCTCTCGCCTTCTGGAGCGTGAGCCAAGGAAGGTCCTTTATCAGCAACTTGGCCGCGTCGGTGACGGTCAGCCACTCGTCCGGCTTCACTTCGACCATCCCAGAGGCGGGGAACACCGCAGCAAGGTCCAGCACCAGGCCCTCAGAGCCGAGGCTGACGTGCTCGGCGAGCACCGCCGTCATGGGCCGCTTCCCCACCGACCAGATATTGCCAGGCTTCACCCCAATGGAGAGAACTGCGGGATGCTCGGCGGCTGCGAGTCGCGGCGCTGATGCGACGACCCCGGCGGCGTCCGAGCGATCCAACCCGTAGCCAAGGAACATCTCGGCAACCCGGCCGGCGACGCTCGCGGTGCCGACCAGCACGACGCGACCGGGCACATCCTCGATCACCTCGCCCGAGGCACCGATGGCGCTCCGCACCGCCTCTGCGAGCCCGAGCAGGCTGAACCGCCACTGCTCAAAATCCTGAGCCTCCAGGATCACCCGGCCACAGCCGTTCAGGCAACGGTGAACGCAGATGGACCGGGCGGGGTCATCGGGGTGCTTCTGGAAGCCGGAGTTCACAACGGTGCAGTCGTGCTCGCAGCCGTCGTAGACGATCTCCTCTGCATGCCCGCTTGATGCGATGACGCCCAGTGCCTCGAACCCCTCAAGCCGCTCCCGCGACCATGCCCGGGCGTCCTGAGGCGTCAAGATCCCGTCCCGGAGGTACTCGGTGCGGATGAGAAGTTTGCTGAGGTCGTCAGCCACTGGCGATACCCCACTTGGCCAGGTACTTCCGGGCGACCGCGTCGTAGCCCTGGTCCTTCAGGTTGCAGCGATCGGGGTACGTGACCTCGAAGGTCAGGGTCTTTCCCCGCTTGCCGTTCTGGCCTCGGAACTTGAACGACAGCCGGGCCTGGGAGACGAGCAACTCGGTCAGGGGCAATTTGGTCGTGTTGATCGCTTCTTCGATCAGCGAGCGGAGCACGTTCGGCACCTCGGGCGTCGGGCGGCCGGACAGCACGAGCCGCCGATACCCCTTGCCGGGCAGGTCGAAGCGAAGCAGCCGAAGCTCTACCGACTCGATGTTGTCCTCGGCCTCGGTTCGGAAGGCGAAGTCGCCGCGCTTCAGCACGTCGAGGTTGTACGGCGGGTTGGATCGGGCATCGGGGAGAGCATTCAGCCCGAGGATGTGCTTGCAGAAGGCCTCGGCGATCTTCTCTTTCCGCTTCTTGTCCCCGCTGGCCACCATCTCCAGTACACCCTCCTCCGGCTGGTAGACGAAAACAATCTCCGTCGCTGTACGCCGCGTGTGGCGGCTGAAGCGGTCCTGATCGTCGTAGCCCAGATCGGTCTTCGGGTAGCCCTCGGGGTAAGCGAAGCAGCAGAATCGTTCCGGATCGCGCCGATCGAGAGTTTCGATGTGGCACCTCGCGCCGCGGCCCTCTTCCTTGAAGATCGCCCGCAAAGCCTTCCTGAGCTTATCTTGGTGCTGTTCATCGTCCTTGACCTGGAGTCGCTTGCCGACGTTCCAGCGTCGCCATTTGCTTTCGGCGAAGCGGTCAATCTCGTTGTACGCGAGCGCCGTCTCGACGAGGTCGCGATCCTCGATGATGGCGAGGAGGGCGCGCTCGCAGTCGTTGGCCATCGCCCCCAACTCATCGGCCCACGGCCTCTTCCAGAATGCGGCTTCCTCGTAGATCAGCCTGGACCCGCCATCGGTCGCGAGTTCGTTCACCGTGTAGAGGTCGGTGTCGACGGCCGTCTGGTCATCCGACGGAAGAGCATCCAGTGCTTCGATAATGGGCTTCGGGTCGCCCTGCTCGTACTCGGCCCAGTCGAATTCACCCAGCAGCCCGCGGCCGTCGAAGTACCGCTTCAGAAGCGGCTTGGAGATGCTACGAATGATCTTCTTGGGCGAGTATTGGGCCACTAAACCGACCTCCGTGATGATGTGTCAGACACCGACAACGCGAGCTCCTACTCGCGTGGATTAGTTCAAATGACTTCAACCCACGTCAGCAACTCGGCGGATAGCCCGCCTGTTTGCTGTGCCAAGCCGCGATGCAACAGTTCACGCTGGAGAGCGGGTTCGATACATGAGTCGAGAAGACGCTTTCGGTCTTGAAGATCCAAGCCAGCGTGGCGCGGTCGCAAGTTGAACACCTCGTCGTACCGCTTCTCCAAGAGTGGAACGCGCTGCCCCTTCAAGTCCATAGCCATTGGAACCAGATGTACGTTCGACTCGCCCGATCCACCAAACGACTCGACAATCCAGATAGTCAAGACACCCGGCGGCAAGCCGGCACCAGCTCCGACAGACACGCCCAACTCTTCGCTGCTGATCGTCTTCCAGCGCTTCAGCATCTGCACCAGGATCGGGTGATCGAGCCCGATCAGCTCCAGCGATTCGTTCTCTTGGGCCTGTTCTCGGTCCAGAGTAAACCGCTCACGGAAACCGCCATCCGGAAGCGAGATACGGAAGGTGCCGCCGTCTTCGGGGCGTAGTTCTCCGCCGTCAGCATGGACCGACGCTTCGAGAAACGCCACGATGCGACGCTTGCCCGCATCGATGTCCGCAAATGGGCGGTAGTCGTCCAGGCTGAATCCATCGAGATCCTGGAACAACTCGAAGACAACCTGCCTGGCCTCATTGGCGTTCGACATGGCCGCTTCAAGTTCTTCACGAGTCCTACGGAGCTCGGGATCGGACAGCGCTTCCCGGTAGAGCGTGTCGTAGCTCAGACGATCTGATAGCTGCCCGAGGATTTGAGCCTTGAGATCTTCGGCCACATTGCCGTGCTCATCGACCTTGCCGAGCGTCTTTGCGATCTCCAGCAGTTTGTCCGTCAAGAGCAGGTAGATCTTGCCCTCGATCGTGTCGGACAGCACAAGGTTGTAGACCTGCGCGGTGTCCTTCTGGCCGTATCGGTGGATGCGACCGATCCGCTGCTCAACATCCATCGGGTTCCATGGCAGATCGAAGTTGAAGAGCACCCGGGCGAACTGGAGGTTGATGCCTTCGCGCCCAGCCGCGGTGCACACCATGACGCGAGGACCATCAGCGCGCCGAAACTTCTTCTCGGCGGCGAGCTTCGTCCCGTGGTCGCCACCACGGAGTACAACCACGCCCTGCCCGGGGTACGCCGCCTCGATCTCCTTCGACAGCAAGTCAACGGTCGCGAGATAGGTTGCGAAGATGACCACCTTCTCGTCCGGGTTCTGCTCCCACAGGGCACCGAGCCCGCGAAGCAGCTTGTCGACCTTGGTCTCTCGCTGCTTGGGGTACGCCGCCAGCAGCTCGGCGATTCGCATCCGTTCCTCGGGTAGCGAGAGCGAGACGCTGATCGCGGCCAGATCCTCGCCCTCTGCCGTCGTTGCCTCTTCGCTCTCCGAGGATGCGGCAAGCGCGAGTTGGTCCTCGTCGAGCTTGCGGATCAGGCGGAGCTTCAGGTCGGCGAGAATGCGATCCACCTCGCCACGCCCGGCCTGGTCCTGCGGCTGCCCCGTCTCCTGGTGGATGAGCTGGCGTGCTTCCTCCAGCAATCGGGTGTGCCCATCGATATCGAGTTCCTGATCCTTCAGGATGGCCTCGTGGATGGTCAGCATGAGTTGGCGGCGGCGAAGCGTGCTCCGGACGGCCGCGAAGCTCGATGCAGCGATCTTCTGAAAGATCGTCATGACGAAGCCGAGCGCTCGGCCTTGGTTGCCCTGCTTCTTCGCGAGGTCGAAGCCGTCTTGCAGGTACTCTCGAAGCTTCGCGTAGAACTCCCGCTCCGGATCGGACATCGTGAACGACTCGGTGTGGACCCAGCGCCGAGCGAAGAGCGGCGAGCCATCGGGCGTGCATGCGTCCGCCTTGGTCCGGCGGAAGACCACACTGTTCAGGCGGTGCCGCTCTTCGACCATCTCGTCAGCGTCGCCGAAGAGCGTCGGGTTCAGAAGCTGGACCAGCATCCAGAAGCGAAAGTGATCACCCTGGTGCGGTGTGGCGGACAGAAGGAGCAGGTCGCGGGCATGGTCGCGCATCGCCTCCGCGAGCTTGTAGTTCTCCGTCTTCCGCACCTTGCCGCCGCTCTTGTAGGCGGACAGGTGGTGAGCCTCGTCGAATACCACCAGGTCCCACTTGGGGGCGTCGAGGATGCGGCGTACGCGGGTGCGACGCTTCAGCGTGTCGACGCTCGCGATCAGGCGGTCGTGCTTGGCGAAAGCGTTCGACTTGCGGTCGGTCACGTCGCCCGAGCTGCCGAAGACCTCGAAGTCGAGGTTGAAGACCTCGTTGAGCTCACGGTGCCAGTTGTTGACGAGGCCCGCCGGGACGATCATCAGGGCTCGGTTCAGTTCGCCGCGACTCGCCAGTTCCCTGAGCACGAGCGCTGTCTCGATCGTCTTGCCGAGGCCCACCTCGTCGGCGATGAGAAACCGCCTCGGGGCAGCCGTCGCGATCCGATGCGTGAGAACCACCTGGTGGGGCAGGAGGTCGATCCGGGCCGCCGTTAGCGCCGCGGCGTTCTCCATGAGCGGGAGAGCGTGGGCCTCGACATGCAGCCAGATGCGACGCAGCCGATCGGCGTCGCCACCGACGTTCTCGATGATGCGGTCGACGCGGCTCGTGGCCGGCTTGACCGACGCCGCGTTGACCCGACGCTCGCCGGACGGGAAGAACACCCGCAGGTAGCCGTCCGAGCCGATGGCAACGACCACGCCCTCGCCGAAGTCGGCGTGCGCGACACGATCGCCTGGCTTGAACGGAACCTCCGACATCTCAACTGATCCTCGGGTGGTGCAGGCCGACCCAGTGCTTGCCGTCGTAGTCGGCG
>CBFGVX010000070.1:0-16441 GCA_965652425.1 uncultured bacterium
CGCAGAAACATTCATGTGGCGGCACCGGGCGATGGTTGCTTAGTGGCCTGCTAGATGCCGTTCCGGCAACACTCACTGCTGATCGATCCGGGCTTTGGATCGAGATTCCTGTGCAGCCCGATGTTGATCAATATGAGTACTATATGCTGATGGTCTCGTCTGAAACCGATCAGCCCAATAGATACAGGATCTTCGTTCCTGTGGCCATCTCATCCTTGAAGGAGGCCATACCATGACACGTAAATACAAGCAGCTTGCGCTAGCTTTCGTCGCGTCCGCAGGCTTCACTTTCCTTTTGCAACCCGCTATGGCTGGGTACTGCAGTTCCGGAGGTCACTGCCACCGGAAGCAGTGCGGTGTTTCAAAATGCAATTGTTGTTTGGACATGCTTAACACTGTGATTTACAGTCTTTGTTGCGATATGCCTACACCTTGCGGAACAAGTGGCTGTGCTGGCGTAATCACACACGGCAGTCCTTCGACGATGCCTTGACATCTGTTATGGTTTTTCTACGAAATTCCAGTTCATTCAAGTCGTATCGCATGTGGCGTTATTTATTGGATATTTAATCGAATGTCTGCATTTAGAAGTATTGATTCCCGCCAAAAGGTCATAGCATTTAGCCTCTCGATTGTGATACTTGTCGCTGTTGCGTGGATCTCTATTTGGTACTTCACACCAAAAACTTCTATCATAGACTATGCAGCTATGCACCCGGAGACTGCTCCCAGGTATCGACCTATCACGCCCGAAGAGCAACACGCTTTTTGGAAAAAGGCGGAGTACCTGATACTGACGGATACCCGGAAGGATCCCGCTGAGGAAGAGGGTTTCATTGATTACGAAACATATGCAAGTACGCTTGAGGATCACCTGCACAATCTTCTCGTTGACCACGACGCAAACTTGAGCGAAAGGCAGAAGCGATCTCTAGCAAAGTCCGCTTCTAAACAGATGATCGCGCTCTCATACAGCGACCGTGAAGACTACCGGCGATACATAGAAGAGAACCCGGGCAGGAGATGGGCTGATGAGCGAGACACTCACCTGTGGGATTCGCTCAGCATGAGCTATCAGCACCATCTCAACGGTCAACCTTGGACGGATTACTCCGTGGGGGCAATTCTCGGAAAGCTTTGGGACGAACGGATGGAGAACGGCTGGTGTCGCCTTCGTGCATTTGGGATAAACGAAAAGGGAGCGGCGTTTGTTGCTTATACCGCGAGGAATATGGACGAACTTTTCACCAAACCTGAAGCATTGATGGACGATGACACTTACTATCGCCTGATGCGCGGCGCATCAGTCGGCACACACCAGATCACCTACCCTAAAACAGAACTGGCTCGCATCGTCCGAAGCAGATCCGGTGCCCAGTGCGCATATCTGACAATTGTCGTGCAGACCCACACCTTCAACCACGGCCTTATTAAGTCGGTATGGTTTTACGACGAGGAGTCAGACACATGGCAGCCCTACACTCTGTGGCAGATGGGTGGAGACCTTTTCCCCGCCTTCCTGTGAGCCGCCCATGCCGACAGTCCGCTGGGTATACGCTTATCGAGCTATTGGTCGTGGTCAGCGTGATAAGCGTACTGATCGCGATCGCACTGCCTGCCCTGTCGGGAGCCCGCAATGAGGCACTTCGCCTTCGAACGACGGCTCAGCTTCGTGATCTGATGCACAGCCACTTTGTCTGGGCCGGAGCAGAGGACGGCACCTGGGCCCACTTCCTCAAAACCGGCGTGAAGGCGGTCCGCGTCGGCGACGGACAGACTGAGTGGTACGAGAGCCGGGCGCTCGCCCAGTCCATGCTTTGGGCCCTCGCGATCGCGCCCCATGGTTTCGACCACCGAGAACAGACCGCCGATCACATAACCCATCCGCTGCTCTGGCGCGACCACAGCGAGCGACTCTCGATCAACCCTCACGGTGGCGGCGCGTACAGTTATGTCTACAGCGCCGCGATGTACACCTCGCCCGACCTCTGGGATCCGGAGTATCCTGAGCGCAGACTCGAACCCGATGCGTGGCGCAGAGCCAACCGCCTCAGCGATGTAACCCAGCCGTCCATGAAGGCGGTCATGTTCGAGCGGGCCGACTTCCACGGCGACCACCTGCCCATCGGCGCGGATGACCCGGAAGGCAGTTGGGAATGCCACACCGCATTCGGTGATGGTCATGTGAAACGGGTCGATGCGCACGACGCGACGCCGCCGCTGAGCGTCTACTTCCGTCCGCCCGCTCATTCCGGTGAGTATTTCGATCGGCTGCCCGAGAAGCTGCCGCTCTCGAACACTCCGCACGGCATCCGCGGGCGCGACCTCTAACCCCTCGTTCTCACCTCAGCAGTTCGCTTCCAGAATCTCTTTCGAATGCTTCGGGTCGACGCTGATGCGGTAATCGCCGTTGTAGCAGGCGGTGCAGTAATGCTCGGGCTCGACGGAGTCGGACTTGGCGACATCGAGCAGCCCCTCCAGCGTGAGGTAGTGCAGACTGTCGACACCGAGCATCCGCCGGATTTCTTCGAGGTCGTGCTGGGCGGCGATGAGCTGGTCGCGCGAGGCGAAATCCACGCCGAAGTAGCAGGGATTCGTGATCGGCGGGCAGGAAATCCGCAGGTGGATCTCCTTTGCGCCTGCGGCCCGCAACTGGTCCATCTTGGCCTTGGTCGTCGTGCCGCGAACGATTGAGTCGTCCACGATCACGATCCGCTGGCCCTTGACCACCTCGGAGATCACATTGAGCTTCAGGCGAACCGCGTCCACGCGCTCGGCGGTCGTCGGCTTGATGAAGGTCCGGCCGACATAGCGGTTGGGGATGATGCCCTCGCGATACGGCAGGCCGGACTTGCGGGCGAATCCGGTCGCCGCGGACCGGCCCGAGTCGGGCATCGGTAGCACCGCGTCGGCCTCCACCGGCGCTTCCTCGGCGAGCCGCTCGCCGAGCTTCTCGCGCACGCGCTGCACGGTGTTCCCGAAGACATTGCTCGCCGGGCTGGCGAAGTACACATGCTCGAACACGCAGTGGGCCCGGCGCGGGACCGGCTCGCAGAACCGGCGGGACCGCAGGCCGTCGTCGTCGATCGTCACGATCTCGCCCGGCTCGACCTCGCGCACGAAGTCCGCGCCGATGACATCCAGCGCGATCGTCTCGCTCGCCAGAACGAACGGCCGGCGCCCGAACTCGTCCTCGGGCAGTTGACCGATCACCAGCGGTCGCCAGCCCCACGGGTCGCGGGCTGCTTCGAGCCGGTCCTTGCTGAGCAGCACGATGCTGAACGCGCCCTCGAACTGGGCGAGCGCCTCCGCGAGTGGGTCGGCCGACGACTCCTGCGAACTCATCGAAGCGATCAGTTGGAACATCACCTCGGTATCGCTGGACCCGTGAAACGCATGACCCGCGTTCTCGAGATCTTTCCGAATGCGGATGGCGTTGGTCACATTGCCGTTGTGGGCGATCGCGACCGGCCCGCCCCGATAATGCCCCGTAAAGGGCTGGGCGTTCGCCTCGGCGGAGGCCCCGGTGGTCGAATAGCGGTTGTGCCCGATCCCGCCGCCGGGCGCTCCCACGATGTCCAGCCGGTCCGAGGCGAACTCATCGAGTTCCTTGAGATCCGCGGGGGTGAACACATTCGCGACCAGGCCCATGCCGGCCTTGCGCCGGATGCGCTTGCCGTTGGTGGTCACGATGCCTGCGGATTCCTGACCCCGGTGCTGCAGACTGAACAGCCCGAAGTAGGTGAGCCGGGCGGGGTTGGAGGCCCCCCAGATGCCGAAAATGCCGCATTTCTCCTCGGCGTGTCGCAACTCGCCGGTCCCAGCCCGAAAGCCGGGCGTCAGAACGCCCGGCCGAGGGTTCAGAACGGTGAGGGAGAGAGCCGTGTCCGGGCGGTCACCAGCCATGCGGGGAAGTCCTGAAAGAGGGTGCGGGCGTGGGACAAAGGGACATCGTAGCGGCGATCCCGATGCGCCGGAACATGCCCGCTCAGATTGACAAAAACGGCCCGTGAAGGTGTAATGCTCCGTTCAATCAGACCGGATCCGGCCCGAACGCATGCCCCACGCCGGGGTTCACGGGCACTGACCGCAGCCGCGGCCACCAGTTCGCTCGCCCTCCGCCACTGTCGGCGGCTGGCCAGCCCGGATCGCCTCACAGTTGCACCCCGAGGGCACATGCGTACCCCCGGGAGACGGAGAATGCTATGGCCCGTTATCTCGGCCCCAAGGTCAAACTGTCTCGTCGTGTCGGCGCCCCCATCGCCGACATCCCCAAGCACACCGCCAAACGCCAGCTCAACCCCAACGGCATCCACGGATACCGCGGGCGTCGCCTGCGTGACTACGGCCTGCGTCTCAACGAGAAGCAGAAGCTCCGCTACCACTACAACATCCTCGAGAAGCAGTTCCGCCGGTACATGGACGAGGCCAAACGGCTCAAGGGCAACTCCGGTGAGGTGCTGCTGCAGCTGCTCGAGCTGCGACTGGACAACATCGTCCGCCGCGCTGGCGTGGTCCGCACGATCTGGGCCGCCCGTCAGATGGTCGTCCACGGCCATGTGCTGGTGAACGGCCGCAAGGTCGACCGCCCCAGCTTCAAGGTGAGCGTCGGCGACACGATCACCTTCAAGCCCCGGATCCACGCGGTCATCCGCGACAACATGGAGTCCATCGTCGGCCACGCCGTGCCCGAATGGCTGGACTTCAACCCGTCGGAGCTGCAGATCCGCCCGACCTCGCTCCCGACCTCCGACCAGGTTCCGTTCGATGTGAACACGAACCTGATCGTCGAGTTCTACCGCTGATTTGAGCAACTCAGCCGGACCGGTCGGAAACGGCCGGTCCGGTTTTCATTCCCCGCTTCACTACCCGCTGTTCGCGCGTTCGAAAAGGCAGGCCGGAACGACATGCTGAAGTTTCTGCGCAAGTACAACACGCTGATCCTCGTCCTCGGCGGCTCGCTGCTCATGGTCGTGTTCCTCGTCCCGCAGGCGATCGAGCAGATCGGCCAGAACCCGAGCAATGTCTCGTACGCCAAGGTCGGTGATCGCACGCTCAGCCAGCAGGACTTCCTCGAGTACCAGCAGAGCTGGACACTCGTGAACCAGATCGCCGGCGCAGCCGTGGTGGTCATGCAGATCGAGAATGTCGACCACTGGATCCTGCTCAACATCGAAGCCGAGAAGTACGACCTCATCGGCGGTGCGGCCGACGGCGCAGCGAGCATCCCCTTCTTCGCTCGGTACATCGCGCAGGCCGATCTGGCCATCTTCATGGAGCAGAATCCCAACGCGATCCAGAGCCGCGCCCAGTACGACCAGGAAATGGACCGTCGCGCAGAACAGTTCCGGCTCAACATTATCCAGAATCTGGAAGCCCAGACCATGACCGGGCGCACCGAAACGCAGTACTACCGAGCGATGGCCCGCCTGAGAGGCATCGGACGACTGCTGCAGACCTACGATGCCCTGACCGGTCTCTCGATCCCGGAGACCCGTATTGCCGCCGTCGAACTCTTCGACCGGGTCACGACCGATCTGGCCATCGTCCCCGCCTCGGCCTTCCGGCCCGATCCGCAATCGCTCGACCAGGATGCGCTCCAAGCCCACTTCGAGCAGTACCAGTCGACCCTTCCCGGCGAGGGCGAATTCGGTTTCGGTTACCTGCTGCCCGACGCCGTCCGGTTCGAATACCTCCGCATCCACTCCGATGCGCTGACCGGTTCGTTCACGACTTCATCCGCCGACCTGCTCGAATACTTCCGAAAAAACCAGAACCGTTATTTCGGCCAGGACTTCAAGCAGGCCGAGAATCGTGTCCGCACCGACTTCATCAACGCCAGAGTCAACGAGCGGCTCGAAGCCATCACCACCGCCATCCAGCGCGAACGCCTGCGGGCGGTGCAGAGTCTGCCCGTGGACTCGGCCGCCGAACGCTACCGCGTCGTGCCGGAGGGCTGGGTCGGCCCCGAACTCGATGTGTACGCCCAGGTGGCCCGCGAGGCGGCGCAGCTTTCCGGTCAGGCCGCCGAAGATCTTGTCAGCATCGAGCCGGTCAGCGAAGAATTCCTTTCTCGCGCGGACCTGCGTCAATCCGATCTGAGCCGCGCCCAGTTCCGCTTCACCGCCTCGGAAGTATTCCTCTTCCCGAATCTTCTCCTGCTCGCCAAGGAATTTGGCGGCGACGAACGCCTCGACCTGCAGCGCGGGCTCCTGTTCGGCCCGCTGGAAGTATCCGAGTCCGCTGGCACACGCGACCTCGTCTTCGTACGCATCACCGAAACCCGCCGACAGGGCGCTCCCGATTCACTCGACGCGGTCGAAGAGCAGGTTCGCGAGGACCTCGCCACGCTCCGCGGCTACGAGCGGCTGATCGAACAGTCCGAAACCTTCAAGAGTGCGTTCGCCGATGGCAGCTATGTCTGGTTCAACGACATGGATTTCTCGAACCTCGATGCCGCCGAGCAGCACCCCGATACGGTGCTCGGCTTCCGCGTCGCCCAGACCGAGCTCGGCACGAACCTGCCGCTGATCGCGTTCTCGCCCGTCCCCGAGGCCGTTCTCGACCTCGCCCGGACGCTGGACCCGACCCAACCCATCGAACAGGTCAGCGTGGATGATCGCACCGCCGCCGTTCCGATGCCCGACTCGCTCTCTCTGGCATTGGCGACCATCAAGTCGTTCCGTCCCGTAACCGTCGATCGGATGAGCGAGGGCATGGTTCAGATCGAGCAGCGCCTCGGCCAGGAAGCGCTCTCGCGCATCGTCGAATCCCCGTACACCTTCGACTCACTCGCGCAGCGTATGGGCTTCCAGCGTCTGGACCGCGACGAGGAAGACGAGATCTGATCTCCGAACCTCGTGGATCCCGACTACTCGCCGCCCAGTTCCTCGAAACCGAGCGCAGCCCGGACCCGCTCGTCAAACCGCGGGATCATCCGGCGCAGGCGTGCCGCATCAAACCGGTCCGGCAGCAGACCGGGGTCGAGTTGCTCGATCGCCACCCGCAGCAGCGCCCGAGCCACATCGACCGGTCGGACCAGACCGCGGCTCCAGTATTCGTAGTCCGCCCAGGAAAGCCCCATCTCCAGTTCGCGCGCGTATTCTGAGCCGCCGAACTCGCCGCAATAGGTCCAGCCGCTCTCCGTCTCGGTTTCCTGCAGCTCGATGCCCTGACTCATCCGGACTCCTTCTTCACCGTTCATCGGGGCAAACGCCGTTCGCTCCGCAGTTCGCTTGCCAATCGCCTATCCTGATCCTGTTCTCCCATCGATTCCACGCACATTGGACACCTTCATGTCACCATCTCCCGATCCCGGCAAATCCGACGCCCGCAGAGGCCCGACCCGAAACAAGCAGAATCGCAAGCCCGTCGGTACTCCCAGCGAGAGATCCCCGAAGGGTCGCGACAGCCGTCGCTCGCGAGACAGCGACGAACGGGTCCGCGTCCGCCCAGGAAACTGCAGCCCCGCACGCGAGCGGGTCATGACCATCGTCACGCGCCAGGTGGGCAAGTTCCCGGATCTCACCATCGCGACTCCGGGCGAAGAAGGGCTCAGCGAGCGCGATGCCGCGTTCGCCCACGCCCTCTACGATGTGGTCGTCCGACGCTGGAACACCCTGAAATGGTGCATCGAGCGCCACCTCTCCCGAGACTGGTACCGCACGCCCGACGAAGCACGGGCCGGCCTGCTCTGCGGTGCCGCGCAGATCCTGTTCATGCGCAGCGTTCCCCCTTTCGCCGCGGTCAACGAAACCGTCGAATGGACGAAGTACAACGGCAGCCGCGCCGCCGGCGGCATGGTCAACGCCGTCCTCCGCAAGCTGCTCAGCGACCTCCGCCGCGCCGAGCCACCAGCGCCCCAACCCGAGAACCCCGATGCGCTCTTCGACGCGCAGGGACGCAAGATCACCCCTTCGTCCGAGCCCCGCGAGCAGTTCGAAGAAGACCAGTACGGGCGTCTCTTCCGCCCCACATGGTCCAACCTGCGTGACGAGCTTGCGCTGGAAGACGGGACGGCCCTCGTCCTCGCCGGTGAACTGCTCCCCGCCGATCCCCATGACCGGCTCGCCATCGTGACCAGCACCCCCACCCCCCTGCTTCGGGAGTGGGTCAAGGCCAGTTCTCTGCGCGAAGCACGCCCGCTCGCGGTGCACGGCCTCGCCACCCCACCGACGATCCTCAACACCTCCGCCGCGAAACAGCCCTTGCCCGAATCCTGCGTCCCCCACGACGCGCCGGGCCACCATGTGTTCACCGGGCCTCGCTCCGAACTCGTCCAACTCCTGAAAAGCCGCAGCGACATCTGGGTGCAGGACCCGGCATCATCGCTCGCCGTGCAGTCGGTCCTCGACCTGACCCCGGAGATCGTCATCGATGCCTGCGCGGGACTGGGAACCAAGACACGCCAGCTCGCCGCGGCGTTCCCGAACGCGAAGATCATCGCCACCGACATCGACCGTCCGCGATACGAGAGCTTGCGTCGCTCGATGGAACCGATCGAAAATGTACAGGTCATCCCGTACTCTGAGCTGACTTCACACCACGGCAGCGCGGATCTGGTGCTGCTCGATGTGCCATGTTCCAACACCGGCGTGCTCGCACGGCGCGTCGAAGCGAAGTACCGAACCTCGCCCGAGCGGACCGCGGAACTGACCGGCCTTCAGCGGCAGATCATCGCCAACGCCATCCCCCTGCTCCGCGCTCGCGGGCAGGGCAAGCCGGGCGGAGCTTTGCTCTACTCCACCTGCAGTCTCGACCCGCTGGAGAACGAGGAGATGGCCCGTTGGGTCACCAAATGGCACTCGTTCGATGTTGAGCGTGAGCATCGACGCATCCCCTCCGGGGGGCCCGGTCGTCCCGCAACCGAATACACCGACGGTTCGTACGCCGTGCTGCTTCGCTAAATTGCCCGTACTACCGCTTTTTCCCGCGGTGTAGACATCGGTCGATGTGCGTGTTCTGCGCAGGTCGGCTATGATCACACGACCGGCCGTATTCGCCGGGTCGCGGTTTCGAATGAACCTCAGCTTCTGAGAGAGACCATGAATCTGTTGGATATCCTCTCCCCGGACTGCATCGCGGTCCCTCTGGCTGCGACCGACAAGCGCGGTGTCATCAACGAATTGGTTGATCTGCTCGCGAAGTCCGGCAAAGTCACCAATCCGGATCTGCTCAAAGAAGCCGTCTGGACCCGCGAATCCACGCGCACGACCGGCATCGGTCATGCTCTGGCGATTCCGCATGGCAAGTGCGAAGGTGTCAACAACCTGAGCATGGCCATCGGCAAGCCGTCACAACCGATCGACTTCGCTTCGATCGATGGAAAGCCCGTCAAACTCATCGTCCTCCTCGCCAGCCCGCTCGATCGCACAAGCGACCATATCCAGGCACTCGCCCGCATCAGCCGCCTGATGTACTCCGAAGAGTTCCGCGAGAAGATGTACGGCGCTGAGAATCCGCAGGAAATCTACGAACTGCTCCAGCAGGTCGAAACCGCTTCAACCGCCGGTTGAACGGTCCGACGAGTGAGCGGACATCGACGCCGCAACGAGCCGCTCGATCTGCCCGATGCACCGGTCCGCCTGGGCTCGGAACACCATCCACGGGAAAAGAGATACCAGCGCCACGATCAGGCCGAAGGCGGTCGTGATCAGCGCCTCCGCGATGCCCGCCGCGACACCGGAGATATCGCCGATGGCCTCGCCGGTACCGAGCAACTCGAAAGAGCGGATGATCCCGAGCACCGTGCCCAGGATGCCCAGCAGCGGCGCTGCCGTGACGATCGTTGCCAGCACCGCGTTGAACCGATCAAAGTCGGGGCGGAACCGCTCGGTGAACTCCACCGTCGCCGCGTCGGCAACCCAGCGCCGGGACGCGAGTTCGGTCGCCACGGCCCCGTACAGCGAGCGATCGGCCTCTGCGACCTTACGAACACCGCCCGAATCGCCGCTTCGCAGCAGGTCAGCCAAGCGCTGCACCCGCTCACGGTGCCCGCGGCTGTGCAGACGCAACCAGAACACGCCACGCTCGAGCGTGACCGCGACCGAGACCACGCTGAGCAGCAGCAGAGGCCACATCACCCAGCCGCCGCGGCTGAATACGCTCACCAGTTGTTCGACAGCTTCGCTCACCCCGGCATGATACCCCGGCAGAGCTTCCACGCCCGCTGGCGCGTTGTGATCACGCGATCGCTGATCTATCCTCAGGATCGCGTTTCCAGCGAGTGCGCCACGACCCTCCAGCCCCGGCATCCCGAAAGCGAGCCATGAAGACGATGCAGGCAGACCCCACGCACGCGCCGGCCGACACCATCCCTCACGCGGTTGATCGTCATCTCGCGGAATACATCACGCGCCGGTGCCTGCCATCGAACCTCGATGAAGCGATCCGCTACGCCCTGCTCGGCCCGGGCAAGCGCACCCGACCTACGCTCGCCATCCTGTCCTGCAGATCGCTCGGAGGCACCGATCGCGATGCGATGGCTGGGGCCTGCGCGGTCGAACTCATCCATGCCTTCAGTCTGGTCCACGACGACCTGCCCGCGCTGGACGACGACGACCTGAGGCGCGGCCGCCCGACCACCCACATCAGGTTCGGCGAAGCCCTCGCTTTGCTCGCCGGCGATGCCATGATGAGTCTGGCCTTCGAGATCCTCAACGACGGCCCCGAACCCGCCCGCTGCGTCCGAGAACTCTCCGGAGCGTGTACTGACATGATCGCCGGTCAGGTGCTCGACACGCTCGGTGCTCAGAACGATGCTTGCAGCGCGGACGAAACCCCGGTCGATCAACTCCGACGCATCCACCGAAACAAGACCGGTGCCCTGATCCGGGCATCAGCTCGCATCGGAGCGATCTGCGCAGGTGCAGACGATGATTCCCAACAACTCCACGCCATCACCGGCTTTGCAGAGGCCATCGGCCTGATGTTCCAGGTCGTCGACGACCTGCTGGATGTTGAGCAGTCCGCCGAGCATGTGGGAAAAGCCACAGGCAAGGATCAGCAGGCGGGCAAACTCACCTACCCCGGACTGCTCGGTATCGAGCCCACCCGGGCCGAAGTGCGTCGTTTGCATGAGCGGTCGCTCCATGCCTTGGAACCGCTTGGCCCGGAAGCGAACCCGCTCCGAGCCATGTGCGATCAACTGGCGACCAGAACCCGATGACCCCCGCCGCGACCGATTCCGTCCGGGCGGCTAGAATGTTTCAAGTTTGACTGAAATCGCTTGATGCTCTCAACAAGCATCGTTCCGAGCCGCCGACGGGAGAAGACTTTGAACCTACTGCCGACCATCGCCTCCCCGGCCGACCTCAAGAAACTGAGTATCGACCAACTCCCTGCGCTCGCGCAGGAGATCCGCGACACCATCATCGGCAAAGTCACGATGTCCGGCGGCCACCTCGCCCCGAACCTCGGCGTGGTCGAACTGACCATCGCCCTGCACTATGTCTTCGATTTCGGCCACGATCGCCTGCTCTTCGATGTCGGGCACCAGTGCTACCCACACAAGTTGCTGACCGGGCGCCACTCCATGATCGCGGGGCTGCGGACCCGCCAGGGCATGGCCGGATTCCCCGAGCCAAGGGAATCATCGTTCGACCTGTTCAGCGTGGGCCACGCCGGAACGGCGATCTCCACCGCCGTCGGCATGGCCCGGGGCGACTCGCTCAATGGCGATGCGTTCGACCCGCAGCGCAACCCCGACGGCCGGCGAGTCGTCTCGCTCATCGGCGACGCCTCGATCGTCAACGGCGTCGCGATGGAAGGGCTTAACAACGCCGGCACCCTCGGCCGCCAGTTCCTGATCGTTCTCAACGACAACGGCATGTCCATCAGCAAGCCCCAGGGCGCGATGGCCGCCTACTTCGACCGCATGCGGATCAACCCGCTCTACGGCGGGATGAAGCGGCGGGCCAAGCGCGTCCTCCGGCACATGCCCGGCGGGTCGCGCGTCGCCGAGGCCTACCACCGCATGACCGAGGCCATGAAGGCCGGCGTCGCCGAGCACTCGTGGTTCGAGAACTTCGGCCTGCTCACCGTGGGACCCATCGACGGTCACGACATCCCCTCCATGGTCGACTTCCTCTCGGAGATCAAAGACTTCGACCGCCCGATGGTGCTGCATGTCAAGACCATCAAGGGCAAGGGCCTCGATTACGCCGAGAAGGACGCGACCACCTTCCACTCCCCCGCCGCCCACACCTACGACCCCAAGTCCTGCCGCGTCGAGATCGTCTCCAAGGGCCGGTCGTTCACCGCGGCGTTCGCCGACGCGATGACCCGCGTCATGGACACCGACGACAAGGCCGTCGCCTGCACCGCCGCCATGCCCGGCGGCACCGGGCTCGACAAGGTCGCCCAGCAGCACCCCGAGCGCACCTTCGATGTCGGCATCTGCGAATCCCACGCGATGGACATGATGGCGGGCATGGCCAAGACCGGGCTCAAGCCCTTCTTCGCCGTGTACTCCACCTTCCTCCAGCGGGCGTTCGATCAGGCCTTCCAGGAAGTGTCGCTGCAGGGCCTTCCGGTCCGACTGTGCCTCGACCGGGCCGGACTCGTCGGCGGCGACGGCGCTGTCCATCACGGCTTCTGCGATGTCTCCATTCTCGCGACGCTGCCCGACGCGGTCCTGATGGCCGCGATGGACGAGCAGTCGCTGAACCTCGCCCTCGATTTCATGGCGGGCTGGGACACGAGTCTCTCCTGCGTCCGCTACCCCCGCGACTCGGTCTCCGACCGTTTCGTGTCGCCCGACTGCCCCGCCTTCGAACTCGGCAAGGCGCGCCCGCTGATCACCTGCGACAAGCCGGACATCGCCCTTCTCGCCTACGGCGTGATGGCCCTCAACGCCGCCGATGCCGCCGAGAAACTCAAACCCGAGATCCGCGCCAGCGTCTACGACGCCCGCTTCGCCAAGCCCGTCGATGAGCAGCTTCTGACCGATCTGCTGAGCGCCGGCACGCCCGTCGTCACCATCGAAGACCACTCGATCAAGGGCGGCTTCGGCACGCAGGTGCTCGAGGCCTGCAACCGGCTCGGCCTCGAAAGCCGCCTGGTCACCCGGATGGCCCTGCCCGACGGCTGGATCTACCAGAACAGCCGCAGGCAGCAGCTCGAAGAGGCCGAGTTGGACGCCTCGTCCATCGCGGCCCGCGTGCGCGAGGTGCTCGCCTCCCGCCCGAGCACCGGCGCTGATCGCCAGATCGAGCCGCGCTCGGTCGAGCCCAAGGTCCAGTCGTGAGCCGACCGGTCCTCCTGCTCGTCAACCGCTCGAAGCCGAATGTGCTCGATGCGCTCGACGAGGTCCGTTCGATCCTGAACAAGCACTCCTCAATCGTCGCCGAACTCGACACCGCGGGCGATGCCCCGATCGACGACGCCAAAGGGGCCGGTCTCATCATGGTCCTCGGCGGCGACGGCACGCTGCTCTCTCAGGCCCGACGCACCGTCCACCTGGGCCTGCCGATGGTCGGCGTGAACTTCGGGCATCTTGGTTTCCTGGCCGAGTACGACCTCGACAGTCTGCGCACGCAGGCCGAGTACCTGCTCAGCGGCAACTCGCTGGAGTGCCGCAACCGGCTCATGCTGTCCGTGACGGTCTGCTCCTCCGACGACTCGAATCCACGCTTCTCGGGCGTCGCCCTCAACGACTGCGCCATCACCGCTGGCCCGCCGTTCCGCATGATCGAGATGCACCTCTCGCTCGACGGCGTGTCGGGCCCGCGCATCAAGGGCGATGGGGTCATCGTCTCCACGCCCACCGGCTCCACGGCCTACAGCGTCTCCGCGGGTGGCCCGATCATCTCGCCCTCGGTCGAGGCCATCGCCATCACCCCGATCGCCGCCCACTCGCTGGGCTTCCGGCCCCTGGTGGTCGCGGGCAAGACCCAGATCAGCTTCGAGGTGCTTCGGGACAACTCCACGACCGACTGCGCCGATGAGATCACCCTAGGCACGACGCTGGTTCTCGATGGTCAGGTCCTGCACCCGCTCCGCACCGGCGACACCCTCCGTTTCTGCCGGCTCGAGCGACCGCTGAAGCTGGTCCGCAACCCCCGGCGCAGCTACTGGGCCACGCTGATGCACAAGATGCTCTGGGCCGCCCAGCCGGGGCAGAACGGCGACATCGTCCCCGACGGCGAGTGAGCCTCCGCCAACCGGGGGCGCTCCCGATTCCCCGGCAGATCCGGGCGGGCGCGGGTACCATCGCCGCCCCATGATCGACCTCAAAGCCCTCCGTGAGAACCCCGACCGCTTCAAGCTCGGCGCCAAGCGCAAGGGCGTGAGCGTGGACATCGACCGCGTCCTCGAGCTCGACTCGCGCATCCGCTCACTGACCACCGAGCGGGAGACGCTCAAGGCGGAGCAGAACCGCCTGGCCAAGGAGAGCGGCCCAAAGATCGGCCAGCTCATGGGCAAGATGAAAGCCGCGTCCGGCGACGACAAGGCCGCCATCGAGACCGAAGTCAACGAGCTCCGTTCCAAGCCCGCCCAGCTCAAGGAACAGGTGGCGGGCTTCGAGGAGCAGCTCGCCGGGCTGGAGCCCGAACTTCGCGAACTGCTCCTGCAGATCCCCCTGCCGCCGGACGATGATGTGCCCGTCGGCCAGAGCTCGGACGAGAATGTGGAGCTCTCGACCTGGGCGCCCGAGGGGTACGACCTCTCAAAGTCCTTCGAGGAAAACCGCGGCTTCGCGCCCAAGACCCACATCGAACTCATCGAGGCGCTCGGCCTCGTCGATTTCGAACGCGGTGTGAAACTCGCCGGGACCCGCAGCTATGTCCTCACCGGCGACGGCATGCGCCTGCACCAGGCCATCCTGCGCTACGCCTTCGATCGCATGGTCGAGCACCACGGCTTCACGCCGATGAGCGTGCCCGTGCTGGTCCGAGGCGAGGCCATGGAGGGCACCGGCTTCTTCCCCGCGGGTCGCGACCAGACCTACCACATCGAGGAATCCAAGCGCGGCGCGGGGCACGACATGTACCTCACCGGCACCGGCGAGGTGGGTCTCATGGGCCTGCACGCCGACGAGATCCTCGACAAGGCCGACCTGCCCCTGAAGTATGTCACCGTCAGCACCTGCTTTCGGCGCGAGGCCGGGGCCGCGGGGCGCGACACCGCCGGGCTATACCGCATCCACCAGTTCGACAAGGTCGAGCAGGTGGTTATCTGCGAGGCCGATGAACAGGCCAGCCGCGAGTGGCACCAGAAGATGATCGGCATCGTCGAAGACCTGCTGCGCTCGCTCGGGCTGCCCTACCGCCTGCTGCAGTGCTGCACGGGCGACCTCGGCGTGAAGAACGCCGACATGATCGACATCGAGTGCTTCATGCCGGGCCGCGGCGACCTCGACGCCGACGGCCGCCCGACCGGCGCGTTCGGCGAGACGCACAGCGCTTCGCGCCTGTACGACTTCCAGTGCCGCCGTCTGAACATGCGGTACCGCGAGGAGAGCGAAGACGGCAAGAAGCAGACGGTGTTCTGCCACTCGCTGAACAACACGGTCGCCGCGAGCCCGCGGATTCTGATCCCGATTCTGGAGATGTATCAGAACGAGGACGGGTCGGTGACGATTCCGGAGGCGCTGCGGGTGTACATGGGCGGCAAAGAGCGGCTGGGGTAGGCCGGTCGAATTTGCTCAGCACGACTCGTCGATCGTGACGCTTCCGTCGTCCTCGAGTTCGAAGTACATGCCGCCAGCATCGCCGACGAGGAATCTGTACCCCGAAGAATACTTAGCCGCCCAGCCCGTGACGACGCGATCGGTGTGTGCGAGGTTCGTGAATGGCCAGACTTTTGGCGGCTGCAGTGAGAACAAACAGCCGACTTCGTTGCTCGGCGTTTCACTCCATGTTCTTTGAGGATGAAACGCCCCCGGCCCAACCCGAGTCGCAGCAAGAGAAGGTAACAGATGACCGCCTCGATCAAAGACGTCATAGAGGCAATCGATATCCTTCTCGGTGACATAGTCCGCGGTTCGGTGAATCTCGCCGTGCGCAACGAAATCCAGATACGAGTCCAAACCCGTGGCCAATCCGGCGTTTGCCACTTCATCGCGAGTCACCCACTCCGCTGCCTTTGGCTCAGCAAACGAGTAGTAGTCCTTGTGCTCTTCGTCTGGCGACCACGAATCAAAAACGACAAGAGTGTCCCCCGGCAGCTTCTGCTTGATTATGTCAGGCGAATCGAGGAAGCAGAGTTGAGCGATGAACCTCATCGGTTTGCCGCTTGGATCAGTGGGCACCGCACGCCCCTCCGGCCAGAACGGCCGCCCGCCAAACTTCGTGAGATACGGCCTATGCGGTTCGCCCTTCGCAAATACGAATATGTCCGCAGGTGTACCCGACAACTTGTATTTGGCGGCAAGGTATTGGCGCAACTGCTCAGTCTGGGCGAGCATGACGGGAGAACTGATCGGCGCGAGCGTAATTTC
>CBFGVX010000071.1:0-16088 GCA_965652425.1 uncultured bacterium
TCACGGTAGATACAGCCTATCCGGACGATCCGAACGGCTCAGCTAGTCATGACCCCAGAAAATTTAGTAAATTCAGCACTTGCAAACACCATTTCGTGCGCAACAACCATGTGGTCCATACGGCACTTTGACCTGAAAGACGCGCCGTGAAAGAGTGCATTCATTCTGTACCGCGAAGATGAAAACGAAACTTGCCGGGCAAATATAGCATTTTTACAATTTAATCCTGATGAAAATTTTACCGACCGAAAGCTTGCGTCATCAAGAAACCTAGCCCCCTCGAATGACGCTCCAGAAGCGAACACACAACTTCTAAATGACGCCGTACACTGAAACACGCTATTTCTAAATTTTACACTAGATGAGAACGAGGATAATCTGAAGTTTGCAGTATCCACAAATCTAGATCGAATATCAATCGCAAATTCAATCTGCTCATCTTTTAGATTTGATTCGATTATCATGCATCCGAAGAGAGAGATGCACGATGCTCCGCCAAGAACAATATCCCCGTTGTAAGCGTAGACCTGACCAGCCACGCCAAATCCATCTCGATCAATTGCCATACTCGAAGTGTTTGCATGGGCACATTTTCGAAAAGATTTAATGATCTTAGTAAGGCTAATGTAACATTGATATATTCTTCCGCTTTCGTCTACTACATCGTGACCACAGATGGATAATTTACATTTTCTGACCGCGGCTTCTGCGATAATATCGTATTCATCATCGCTAAGGCGTAGACGTTTGATTTTTGGATTATCCCACTCAGGGTCCTTCGCTGGGTCGAACGCCCAATCACCCGTCTCAAAACGCGGCGGGTCTACAGGATGTTCAGCGTGATCTTGCACGCAGCGAATATACCGCAATTCCTCTCAATGGCAATGAAAAAGCCGGGCAAGATGCCCGGCCTACCGCAAGCCACACCGGTCGGAGACCGGTGCCACCAAATCCCTACCGCCCCACAAACTCCAACTCCAAAAACCGCGCAATGTAGTCCACCAGACTCATCGCCTCCGGGATCTTCGGGTTGGATGTCGCGCCCATCGGCTCGAAGCGCATCCCCTTGAACCGCACCACCGCGTCCTCGACGCTCAGCCCGTACTGCAGCGCCAGACTCATCGCGCGGCAGTACGCCTGGCACATGCCGCTGATCGTCGAGCCCTCCTTGCTCATCTTCAGGAACAGCTCCCCCGGCTTGCCGTCCTCGTGCAAACCGACCGTCAGGTAGCCCTCGTGCTTGCCGATCGAGAACTTGTGCGTGATCGAGCGGCGGGTCTGGGGCAGCGAGCGGCGGGTCGTCTCGGCGGCGGTCGTCATCGGGGCGGGTCTCCGGCGGGCCAGATGGGGATTCGGGTGTCGGATGGACAAGTGTAGCAGGTCCAGATAATGCATCGGCGAACCCCCGCCGCGCCCCGCAGATTTCAGACCGGTCCGGGGACCTGTTCGTTCAGGAGTTGCTCCACCGCCGGGCGGATCACCCTCGCCGCATCGTTGCGACCGTGCACCTGGCGCAGCACCAGCGTGCCCTCCAGCAGCGCCGTGTACTGATCTGCGAAGGCCTCCGCATCGGTCACGCCGGCCCGCGCGGCGAGATCCCGGAACAGATCGCGGTTCTTCCGCTTGTGCTCCGCCGCCGCCTGGTGCACCGGGTCGTGCGGGTTCGGGAACTCTGCCGCGGTGTTAAGGAACATGCATCCTTTGAAATCCGAATCGTTGAACCACAGGTCGAGCACCTCGAAGACCGCGAGCAGTTGCCCGCGCGGGTCGTCCCCCGCGATAGCGCGGATCGCCTTCTTCCACGCCGCGAGTTCCCACTCGTCGCGCTGGCGGATGGCTGCAACCATCAGTTCGTCCTTGCTCTCGAAGTGCTTGTAGAAGGTCGTCTTGGTCACGCCGGCCTGCGCGAGCACCTGATCGACGCCGACCGCCTGGAACCCACGGGAATAGAACAACTCGATCGCCGCGCCGACGATGCGCTGCCTCCCCGTCTTCGCGGGCGGCGGCTGACCGAGCAGTTCCGCCACCGTCTTGGTCCGTCTGGCGATGGTCATACCAGAACTATGCAGCGGGCAGGGGTGCACCGCAAGTACACCGGGGGTGTACCCCGAGTGCACTTTCGCGGCGGCGCAGGATGACGATGATCCGCCCTGTCGAGCCGGACCCCAACCTGCTCAGCCCGCATGGGCAAGGAGATCACCGTGAGCAGCGCAACCATCGAATCCAACACCACCGCCAACAACACCCTCAACGGCATCGACCTCGTCGCCCTGCGAGGAGCCATCGCCGGCATCGAGGCCAATCCCGCCAGCGGCATGACCAAGTGGCGCATCCAGAGCACCTGGAAAGGGGGGACCCGCACCGACCACGCTGTCGACGGCTTCAGCATCGGCGCCGAGCAGGTCGACCGCCGGTTCACCATCCAGATTGATGAGCCCCTCCAGCTCTGCGGCACCAACCAGTTCGCCAACCCGCAGGAATACCTGATGTCGGCGATCAACGCGTGCATGATGGTCGGCTACTCCGCCGTCGCGGCGCTCATGGGCATCCGCCTGACCAGGCTCGAAGTCGAACTGACCGGCAACATCGACCTCAGGGGATTCCTCGCCATCGATCCGCACATCAAGCCCGGCTACGACGCCCTGAAGCAGACCGTCCGCATCGCGGGCGATGGCACGCCGGAACAGTTCGAGCAGCTCCACGAGGTGGTCAAGGCGACCAGCCCCAACTTCTTCAACATCACGACCTCCATCCCGATGAACTCAGAGATGGTTATCGAACAGGACTGAGCCGCACGGACCGCGCCGAACGAGCAGAACCGATCGGACCCGGAAGTCCGGTCGGCTGCCCCGCTCACCACGCGCTGAGCACCATCCACCCCGCCTGCATGCCGCACACCATCAGCACCGCCGTCCGCAGCCGGGAGCGCCGGCGTTCGCTCGCGTCGGGCTCGCTCCCGAGCACCGCCAGCAGCAGCCCCAGCACGAGCAGGAGCACATCCGGCGTGGTCGCGCTGAAGCCGGGGACATACGGCCCGCTGGAGAGTTCGAGGGCGAGCGCGTTGGTCGGGTCGCCGCCGGCCCACTCGGGCTGGCGGATCGCGCCGCCGAGGATCCGCGCGAGGTTCGCCACTCCCGCCGCAATGCACACGCCGATGACCATCGCGATCGCGACGGGCCCGAAGTCGCGCCGGGCGACCGCCCAGATCACGAGATTCGCGCTCACCAGCGCGAGCGCCAGCACCGGCGCTGCGCCCATCCAGATCGCCAGCCCGGTTCCCGCGCTCGCCGCCAGCCCGGCCAGGCCCGCGAACCCGGATGCGGCGTCATCGCGTGCCGAATCCCCATCGCGATCGGCGCTCGGCGGCTTGGGCATCCCGTGCAGCCACAGCATCGCCAGCCCGAACACGAACAGCAGTTGACCGCTCAACGCATCGACCCGGTCGACCATCGCCATCGCCCCGAGCAGGAAGGCGAGCCCGGCCCCGGCGAGCAGGCGCAGCCCCCGCTCGTGCCGCTGCGCAAGCGCCATCGCGCAGCACGCCAGCATCGCGAGCACGACCGGCGCGACGATCAGCTCCGCAGGGCCGATCCGCGTGGCCGGATCCTCAGCGCGGAACACCGCCCCGACAGCGCAGCCCGCGCTGACGCCCAGCAGGATGGCCGGACTCCCGATCGAGACCGGCCGCCGCCCCGAGCGCAGCGACATCGCGGCGTGAAGAACCGTCAGAACAACAGCGATGGACGCGGAAAGCACGATCGGTCGAGTGTACCGCGCCGAGGCGGGCGCGAGCCGATCCGCTGATCCATCGCTACCAGACGGGTTCCGAGTCCGAACCGCGAGCGATGAACCACCACGAGGCGATCTCGCGTCGCCCGGCACGCTGCGCCGTTCTGCGGCTGGCGGTGTTGGACGCATCGATCGTGCCCATGAGCACGCTTCCCGGCTCCAACCGCTCGAACTCTGCGGCGAGCGCCCGCTGTGCAACAGCCGCGCTGCCGCGCCCGGCGTATGCCGGGGCGACGACCTCCTCGATCATGAGATACCCATCGATGCCGAACTCGCGGGTCCGAACCGCCGCGATCACGCCCGCCCGCTCGCCCTCGATCATCCACCACGCCAGCCGCCCGTCGTCCGCGCATCGCGCAAGCTCGTCGCGCCCGGACGCGAAGACGCGCGAGCCGAGTTCGGGGTCGCGCGCACGCAGCGCTTCGTACTGCGCCCGAACGAACTCCGCCGCCTCATCCGGATCGGCGTCAACCAGTTGCACCCTCTCCGGCCCACCGTGCGCCGCCATGTCCGCGCAGCGGGCCACGGCGAGCACCTGGTCCTCGATCGGTGTCAGTTCCTCGCGAGCGACCGGTCTGCTCGCGCCGAACACACGCACGCGCGGTGGCGAGAACACCGAGAACGCGCCGGTCGCGGCCTCCCACGCGCGGCCGAGATCAATCCCGTCCCCAGTCATGCCGAGCACATCGACGAAGGGCTTTGAAGGATCGCCTCCATAAAACCGGATCCCGCACAGCAGGCGTTCGCCATCAACCTCGATGAGCCGTGCCAGATAATCGTCGGGTGCAGCAAGCCCACTGATGCCGTGAAACTTTGCAGCGAAGTCGCGATCGGTGATGCGCTGGATCTGCTCATCGAGTTCCTGAGCGAGCAGATCCCGGTCACCGAAACCGCCGAGCAGCGAGAGCGATCGATCGACCATCGCCTCGCGATCTGCTCTTGAAATGTGCTCTGTCATCGGTGTCCCTCACTGCGCCCCGGCGAAGCCGAGCGCATCGTCGAGCCAGTCGTCGGACTTCAGCACGCCGCGGCGTTGGGTGTACGCGATCGACTCGGCCCGACGCTGGGCTCGCTGCTGAACGAGCGAAGCGAACCGCTGGCCCCATGCCGTTCCGAGCAACGGGGCGATCAGCGCCCCGGTCCGTCGGAGGAACCGCTGGGCGAGGTCATCGTCGAGACTGGAGAACACGACGACCTCGCCGGGGTCGCCCTGCCGGGCGCAGCGTCCGAAGAGCTGGCGGTCGATGCGGGCCGACAGCGCGCGGCTGGTGACGATCACGCACAGGCCCCCCGCTTCGATCGATTCGGGCGCGAGGCGGATGTCGGTGCCGCGACCGGCCATGTTGGTGGCGAGCGTGACCGCGCCGGGTCGGCCCGCCTGCGCGATGATCTCGGCTTCCTGCTCGTGCCGGACGGCGTTGAGCACCTCGTGCGGGACCGCGCGGGCGGCGAGCAGTGCGCTCAGGCGCTCGCTCTCGGCGACGCTGGCCGAACCGATGAGCACGGGCTGGCCCGCGCGGCTGCGTCGAGCGGCCTCGGCCGCGACGGCGTCATCGCGATCGGTCGCGTGCGCGAAGACGCGCCGGGCGGCGATCCGCCGGCGCGACGGTCGGTGCGTCGGCATGGGGACCACGGGCGAGTCGTAAATACGCACGAACTCGCGCCGGGACTCCATCGCCGTGCCGGACATGCCCGCCAGATGCGGGTACATGCGGAAGAACCGCTGAAAACTGATGCGGGCGACCGTGCGCTTGGGGCTGCGGATCTCGATGCCCTCCTTCGCCTCGACCGCCTGGTGCATGCCGTCGCGCCAGGTGCGGTCGGGCATGGTCCGCCCGGTGCTCTCATCGACGATGACGATGGCATCGTCGCGGACGATGTAGTGCTCATCGAGGCGGTACAGATGCTCGGCGGTGAGGGCGCGGCGGACCAGCGCATCCCGATCGCGGGGCAGGCGCGCAGCGAGAGGGCCGTTCGCCGCCAGCGCGTCGATCGCGTTTACGGACTTTCGGTGCAGCATGACCTCGCGGTGGGCGCGGTCGAGCGTGTAGTGCGCGCCCTCTTCGAGGGCCAGCGCGATGCGCCGGGCTTCGCGGTACTCGTCCGACGCCGGGGCCGTGGGGTCGTCGGTGGAGATGAGCAGCGGCGTGACGGCGTCGTCGATGAGCACGAAGTCGGCCTCGTCCACGATCGCGCTGTGCAGGCCACGCTGCAGCGGTTGGGGCACGGCGAGGGCTCCGGAGGTCAGCACACGCACGGCGTGGGGACCGACGCCCCGGAGTTTGGCGAGCGCGAGCCGATCGCGCAGGTAATCGGCCGCGAGTTCGCGGCTGGTGGAATAGGTCACATCGCAGGCGTACGCACGCCGGCGGTCCTCGGTGCCGGTCTCGCCGGTGATGGAGGCCACCGAGAACCCAAGCCGAGCCAAACACGGCTCGATCCACAGCGCATCGCGCTCGGCGAGGTAGTCGTTGGCGGTGACGACATGGCAGCCCTTGCGCTGCGCTGCGAAGACGGGAGCGGCCAGCAGTGCGGCGAGCGTTTTGCCCTCGCCGGTGGCCATCTCGACGACCGCGCCGTCGATCATGGCCAGCGCCGCCGCGACCTGCTCGCGGTGGGCGAGCAGTCCGACCGAGCGGCGCGCGACCTCGACGGTGCGGGCGAGCGCATCGAGACGCGCTTCCGGCCCCGCTTTGATGAGGGTGGGAGTGAGCAGTGCGCGAGCACCGCGATCGAGTTCGGGATCGTCGATCGTTTCGAGCTCCGCGCGGCGATCGAGCACCTGCTGGGCCAGCGCGAGGTATCGGCGCGAGCGGGGAAGGCGGCTGCGGACGAACGCGCTGAGCTCGCGCGCGAGAAAATCCAGACCCTCCGGCTCGCGCGTGGACGCGATGGGTGTCGCCAGCGAGCGCCAGGTCCGGTCGAGGGTCGCGCTCATCGCGGCGCTCCGAAGCGCTGCTGGAGCTCCTGGCGCGCTGCGCGCAGGACCTGCACGATCACGGGTTTCGGATCGCGCTCGAAGCGGACCTGCACGCGCTGACCCGCGTAAAGACCTGCCCCGGAATCCGGTTCGATCACGACCTCGAAGACCGGGCTTCGGGCCTGCGCGCCGGATTCTTCGGAAGGGTCGATGGGCGTGGATCCGCCGCCGCCGGAGCCGAGCGCAGCGGAGGGCAGCGTGCTGCGCCCGACGGAACTGAGCGATTGCACGGAACCGGAAAATCGCTGGGCGGGACGCATGAGCGGGCGGAGATCGACGGGCCGGTCCATGGCCTCGACGGCGAGCGACGCCGCGGCGGACTGGCTGAGGACCGCGCGGATGCGGAGCTGCTGCGGGTCCACGATCTGGCCGAGCCGCTCGCCCCGCTTGACGAACGCGCCGTTGGCCCGCTCGCCGATGGGCGTGACCCAGATCCCGTCGAAGGGCGCGAGCTGGTCGAGGCGGTTGATCTGATCGCGGGTCTGCTCGAGTTGCTGCTCGAGCACGCGCTCGCGCTGGAGCAGGATGGACGCGGTGGACGGTTCGGCGAGACTGGCCAGGCGTCCGGTTCTGGTCGCGCCGAGGCGGGCGCTCACCTGCTGGAGGACGGCCTGCGTCTCGCGGTTGTGCTGGCGGATGAGCGGATCGCCGGCGCTCACCGGCGTGGCATCGGTTTCGATCCAGTCGACGAACCCGTCGGCCCCGGCGAAGACCTCGGCGGAGCGGACCGGATCGACCACGCCCTCGACCCGCACGCGGTCGGGTACAGGGATCGCGCCGAGGATCAGCAGGATGGCCAGCGCTGCACCGGCGGTGATGAGGCCCGAACGCCGACGGGTGCGGGCGATCTCGGTCGAGGAGGCGAGGTACTTGACCAGTTCGACCAGCGGCGCGGAAAACAGCATGACCGCGGCGACGATGGCGACCACCAGCCCGAGCGCGAAGAGCTGGCCGGCGATGAAGCGGATGATCACCAGCAGGACGACGACGCGGTAGATCGCCGAGGCCACGCCGTAGAGGGCGAGCCAGTTGCGGGAGCGCACGCTGGTGGCGGGGTCTCTGGGTTCGCGGGCTTTGAACAGGTATTTCTTGGCGTAGTAGTAGATCGCCTCGCGGCTGCGCTGGTAGAGGTTCGGCGCTTCGCAGAGGTCCGACAGGATGTAGTAGCCGTCGTAGCGCAGCAGCGGGTTGGCGTTGAAGAGGATCGTGGTGACCCCGGCGAGCAGCACGGCGTTGTAGGCCAGCGCGTTGGCCTGCGAGCCGACGGCGGTCGATGCCCAGACGAGCGCGGCGATGGAGGCGAGCGCGACCTCGAAGTACATGCCCGCGGCGTTGACGGCGATCCGCTTCCACCGACTCCGGAGTGTCCATGACGACGAGGCGTCGACATACGGGATCGGCAGCAGGACGATGAGCAGCACGCCGAGCTCGTGGCACTCGCCCGCCGCGCCGGTGCTGCGCTCGCGTCGGCCGAGGACCTTGCAGGCGAAGCCGTGTCCGAGTTCGTGGGCGAGCTTGATGAGGATGAAGCTGAGGATGAGCCAGCCGAGGTTGGCGGGAGAGAGGACATCGCCCGCGGCGGCGGTGAAGTCACCGGCTCGCCGACCGACGGCGAACGCGGCGGCGAGGAGCAGCACGAGCCACGCGAGCAGTCCCCAGCGGGTGAAGATCGGTGCGGCGAGCCACGACCAGCGCGTGAGGAAACGGTCGGGGTCGAGCAGCGGGATCTGCACGAACAGGAAGCTCTTGAGGCGGCCCTTGAGTTCGCGGGCGGTGCGCCGGCGTCCGCGCAGGAGCATGGCCTCGGCGTCGGGTGAGGCGTCGGCGCTGAGGAGGTTGTTGGAGTAGAGGTGGCCGAGGAGGGTGACGGCTTCGCCTCGGGTGGGCGCGCGGTCGCCGATGGCGGTTTCGCAGCGGGCGAGCGCGTCCTCAACGGTTCGCGTGCCGTCGAGCAGGCCGACGAAGCGGTACGCGCTCTCGGTCATGCGGAAATACTGGTTGGACGCGGCGTCCTCGACGACGAACCACAGGCGGCCCCGGAATCGCTGGCGGGTGACCTCGACGCCGACGCGCAGGCGCGGCTTGAGCGGTGCGAGGCGGTACCAGGAATCGTGGTTGGTGCGCCGGTCAGTGGTCATGCTCACCACCACAGCCGCATGCGCAGCCAGTCGGCCAGGTCGCGGAAGAGCACGCCGCCGAGGTTGGTGCGTCCGGTGGTGATGCGGGCTTCGCCGCTCATGCCGGGGCGGAGCCACTCGGGGGCATCGGTGAGTTTTACTCGCACGCGGAAGACATTTCGGCCGTCGACGACCTCGGCGACGGGCGTGATGCGCTCGACTTCGAAGGCGATCTTGCGTTGCGGGTAGGAGGCGGTGGCGAGCGAGCCGGTCTGCCCGACCTCGACATCGGCGATGCGCGATTCGGGGACGCCGATCTCGGCATAAAGGTTGTTCAGGTCGGCGATCTCGAAGAGGAGCTGGCCGGTCTGCACCGGCGCGCCGATCATGCGGTCGATGTCGGCGGAGACGACGGTGCCGGTGATCGGCGCGATGAGCGTGGCGCGGCTGAGCCGGTCGGTGAGGAGGGCGACGGTGGCCTCGACTTCCTCAGCACGCTTTTCGGCGATGGCGGCCTCGGCGAGCTTGCCCTCGGAGCGGGCCTTGCCGGCCTCGGTGCGCGCGGAGGCGGCGGAGGCGGTCGCCGCGGCGAGCTGGAGGGCGAGTTCTTCGCTGGAGAGGGTGGCCAGCACGGTCTGATCGGCCTCGACGCGCTGATCGGCGCGGACGCTGACGGACTCGATGAAGCCGTCGAACGGAGCGGGGACGACCTGGCGCTGGATCGGGACGACGCTGAACGCGCCGGTGGCGCGCTGGGGCATCGGGACGACGATGAGCGCGAGGATGAACAGGGAGAGGACGGCGGCGGTGAGCTTGATCCAGGTGTGGGTCGGGCCGAGGATCCCGGCGAGGGTGGCGCGGGCCGAGGAGGCGAGCTTGGCTCCGATCCAGCGGTCGCGCTCTCGCGCGTCGAGCAGGCGGGGCGTGACGAGTTCGCAGAGCACGCGCAGACCGGCGACCTCGTGATCGAGGAACGGGCGATCGGCGCTGCGCTCGACGGCGAGGACCCCTACCACCCGCCCGGCGCTGCGGAGCGGGAGGAGTGCGGCGGCCATGGGGCCGGAGTGTTCGGCGTGGGCCTTGAGGGCGCGGGCGATGACGGGCTGCTCGGGATCGAGGGGCCAGCGGATCTCGGCGTCCTGATCGAAGCACTCCTCCATCGCGGCGGTGAGGTCCTGGACGAGGCGCATGCGCCCGACGATTTTTTCGGTGCCGCTGAGTGCGGCGAGCTTGATGTACGAGCCGCGGGCTTGGTCGGTGGTGTTGCTCTGGTCGTCGCCGTCGGTCGCGACCATCGGCGCGATGTCGATCATGCCGAGGGCGACGCGGTCGAGGTTCAGACGGGCGGCGAGCTCGTTGACGATGCGGAAGGCGAGCGAGCGGAAGCGGTGCAGGGGCGAGAGGGAGGTGGCGATGTCGAGGGCGGCGGTGAGGCGCTCGGTGCGGGCCTGCTCCGCGCGTTCGGCGCGGCGCGACTGGCGCAGGGCGGGGAGCAGCGCGAGGAGTTCGAAGCGATCGCGCAGTGCGCGGGAGCGGGATGGCTCGACGGCGGGGAGCAGCGCGGCGAGGTAGAGGTTGCCGGGGGCTTCGGGGAGCGGCGCGGCGACGACGGTGGCGCGGATCTGGCCCTGCTCGGTCTGGAGGTTGAGGTCGCGCTGGAACCACTCGGCGTCGGAGGAATGCAGTTCGAGTGTGGCTTCGGCGGCGCGGTCGGCCCAGGCGCGGGCGGTGGCGGCCTCGGGCCAGATGGCGATGATGTCGGCGCCGCGCGCTTCGGGCTGGATGCGGACCACGGCGACGGCGGAGGCCTCGGTGGTTCTGGCGGCGAGGGCGGCGAGCTCGTTGAAGTAGGCGTTGGGTGCGCCGTCGAAGTCGAGCAGGCGCTGCACATCGTCGGGCAGGTCGGCGGCGGTCTGGAATGGGTAGTGGTACTGGGTCATGGCAGCGTCTGGCCCGCGCAGGCGGGGCTTCTGCCTTGCAGTATCGACTACTCGGGCGGAAATATCCGAACCGGGTGCCGAGAATGGCCGGGAATGGGCAAAAAAGGCGGGATTCAGGCGGCCTGGAGGCCCACGGACTCGCGCAGGATGCGGATGGCGTCGGCGAGGTGGCGCTCGACCTGATCGGCGGTCATGTCCACGGCGAGGGCGATCTCGGCGGTGGTCATCTGCTCGGCGTAGCGGAGGAGGATGACCAGGCGCTGGGCGGCGCTGAGGGACTTGAGCATGGCGGTGCGAAGGATCGCGGTGTGCGAAGCTTCGAGGGCCTGATCGTGGTCGTGGGTGGCGTGGGGCGGGTTTGGCATGGTCCCTCCGTAGACCGTGATGGGATGTCAGCGCTGAATCCGTTCAGCGGCTCGGATACGATACCAGCCCCGATAACTTTGACAAGCCCCCGTACTTTTACCGGGTTACAACCCCCTCAACAAGGGTGGCCCGCACGCATGGAGATCCACAGATGGCCCGCACCCCTTCCACCATGAGCGACCTTGGCACGCCGGCGAACCACTTCAATCTGACGGACGCGGTGAGCGGCGAGACGGTGTCGCTCTCGAGCTTTGCCGGGAAGAAGGGGCTTTTGATCATGTTCATCTGCAACCACTGCCCGTTCGTGGTGCATGTGAAGGACCAGCTCGCGGCGATCGGGCGGGATTACGCGGGCAAAGACCTCGGGATCTTGGCGATCAGCTCGAACGACATCGAGAAGTACCCGCAGGACGGGCCGGAGAAGATGAAGCAGTTCGCGGAAGAGAACGGCTTCGAGTTCCCGTACCTGTTCGATGACGATCAGAGCGTGGCGAAGATGTACAAGGCGGCGTGCACGCCGGACTTCTTCCTGTACGACGGGTCGCGCCTGCTGGCGTATCGCGGGCAACTGGACTCATCGAGGCCGGGCAACGATGAGCCGAACGACGGCGCGGACCTGCGCGCGGCGATCGATGCGGTGCTGCGTGGGGAGAAGCCGAGCGTGGAGCAGATGCCGAGCATCGGGTGCAACATCAAGTGGAAGCCGGGGAATGAGCCGGAGTATTTTGGGTGAGAGGAAAAGAAGAGTAGAAGAGGGTGATGCCGGGCAAGATGCCCGTCCCACTAGAGGAAGTAGGAAGAACACCGGTCGGAGACCGGTGCCACCTAAGCACCGAAGAACACCGGTCGGAGACCGGTGCCACCTAAGCACCGAAGAACACCGGTCGGAGACCGGTGCCACCTAAGCACCGATGGGCAGCGCGAGCTTGAGGGCCTGGGGCAGGGCATCGTGGGCGCGGGTGGTTCGTTTGCGGGCGTGGGCGAGGGCGTTTCGTGCCGCGCGGGCGGACTCGATGCGGTCTTTGGAGCGCTTATCGTTCTGTTTGCGGGCGCGGTCGAGTTCGGCGTGGGCGGCTTTGTCGTCGGGCTTGGTGTGGCGCGCTTTCTCTTCGATGGCGGTGCGTTCGGCTTCGATGGCTTCGAGGTCCTTGCCGAGCGAGGCGAGGTTCTGGAGGGCGGAGGTTTCGGAGGAGAGTGCGACGATTTCGGCCCGCTGGGTCAGGGCGGTGCGGAGGTGGAGGAGGGTTTCCTGGACCTCGGGCTGCTCGATGAAGGCGAGGAGGTCGGCGATGGAGAGGGACAGTTTCGCCGCGATGGAGGGGAATGTGGCGTCCTCTTCGAGGAGGGCTCGGAGGACGGCGTCGAGGAGGTCGGGGTCGATGTGGTTGGGTTTTGTTTGCATGGGGGCAGTATGCGCTTGGGACGGGGCGGGTGCAAGGGGTTGTTTGGGTTTTTTGAGGGTTGGGTGACAGGCTGTTGTCACTGGCTGGAAGGTTCGGGCCGCCCCCTCATCCGGCCGCTACGCGGCCACCTTCTCCCGCGCCCCCCACTGGGGAGAAGGAGTAAGAGCATGCTCAAACGAGTTTGAGCTGTCGCACGGTTGTCTTCCGGTTCGCATAGCCGCCTCAAGAGGGCGGCTATGCCACCCCGGTGAAGCATTGACTGTCGTGAGGCACGGGTTGCCCTTCGGGTCAACCCGTGGCACCCGGGCATCGATCAGCCCGTGTGGACGACGATGTGGCGGGTGTGGGGGTCGGTGCGGTGTTCCCAGAGGTAGATGCCCTGCCAGGTGCCGAGGGCGAGCTGGCCTCGGACGATGGGGATGGAGATGCTGGTGGCGGTGAGGGCGGCCTTGATGTGGGCGGGCATGTCGTCGGGGCCCTCGGCGGTGTGGGTGTAGAGCTTGTCGCGCTCGGGGACGAGGCGGGTGAGCCATGCTTCGAGGTCGCGCTTGGCGCTGGGGTCGGCGTTCTCCTGGATGATGAGACTCGCCGAGGTGTGGCGGACGAAGATGGTGCAGAGGCCGGTGTCGATGGCATCTCGCTCGACGATGCTGCGGACGGCATCGGTGAACTCGTGGAGGCCCTGGCCTCGGGTGGGGCTGGTGAGTTCGTGGGCGGGCAGGGGGGATGGTAGGGCGCCCTATCAGAGAGAAGCACCGGTCGGAGACCGGTGCCACCGGGGAGGCCCCTCATCCGGCCGCTACCTGGCCACCTTCTCTCGCGCCCCCCAAAGGGGAGAAGGAGGAGGACCGTGCTCGAATCAGTTTGGGCATGGCACACCACAGTTTTCTTGCGGTTCGCATAGCCGCCTCAAGGGGCGGCCATGCCACCCCTGTGAAAGGCACGGCTTGCCCTTCGGGTCAAGCCGTGGCACCCGGCAGGCAGGATGCCTGCCCCACCACTTCAGATCAGAGCCAGTTGGCGGGGATGTCGGCTTTCTTGCGGCCGATGAAGGCCTCGTAGTGGAGTTCTTCGCCGTTGGTGGCGACGCGGTGGAGGTAGTTCTCGCGCTGGGAGACATCGAGGATGTCTTCTTCGAGTATGCGCTTGATGAGTTTGGAAAAGCCGGAGGGGTCGGCCTGGGTGAGGAAGTCGGGCTTGATGGTGAAGGCGATCCAGCCGTTGTTGTCGATGCGGTTGTACGCCGCGGCGAAGACTTCGGGGGGGATGTCGCCGAAGCCGAGGGCGGCGACGCAGGTGAGGCAGTTGCAGGAGTGGCGGTCGAGTGTGGCGACGGACTGTGCGGAGGGGTTGGTGAGGTCGTCGATGACGAAGTCTTTGTAGAGGCCGGGTCGGTCGCGCTCGGCGGAGGTGGCGGCTTCGGGGACGATGTCGATGCCGACGAAGTTCGTGATGCCGAGTTTGAGTAGTTCCTCGGCGACGCAGCCGTTGCCGGCGCCGAGATCGAGGACGGTGATGGTCTGGGGATCGACGGCGTTCTGTTTGAAGGATTCGGCGAGGAGTTCGCGTATCTTGCGTGGCGAGCCGCACTGGAAGACTTCGTAGACCCATTTCTCGTAGAGGCCGGGGATGGCGAAGACTTCGTGGTAGTCGTGGAGGCGGACTTTGCGCCACTGGCCGCCGTCGTTGACAACGATCCACTCTTCGTCCTGGGTCATGGCGGAGTCGTGGACCGGCATCGCGATTTCCAGTCGCTCGATGGCCTCCTGGAGTTTGGAGGGGGCGGAGGCGTCTACGGGCTTGCTCCTGGCGATGCTCACTGGGGGTCCTTCCGGTTCGTGGGCGCGGTGTCTCCGTGGCGTGTCGGCGTAGTGCCGCAGGCGGTGAAGTGCGGGAAAATCAGGGTATTTCAAAACCCTAACCGGGCGAGGGGCGTGCGCCAAGGTTGGCGCATGAAGACCCTGTGAAAGGGGGTGGCCCGCTGCGCGCTGCTTTCGCTTGCCTGAGCGGAGTGTCGTGGCTAGCGTTGGGGTCTATGACCAGCCCCACGATCAACGAACCGGTGTTTCCTGAAGCGACGATGCATGCCTGTCGGCCGAACGAGCCGGCGACGGGTGTGATCACGAAAAACGAGTTGTGCACGGCGGGGCGGAAGTCGGCCGGTTTCGTGCGGCATGTGGAGATCGATGTTTCGGGGACACCGCTTGAGGGGGTGTGCCGCAGCGGTCAGGCGGTGGGGATCATCCCGCCGGGGGAGGACGAGCGCGGGCGGCCTCACAAGCTGCGGCTGTATTCGCTGGCGTGCCCGACGGGGGGCGAGGATGGCGAGGGGAAGATCATCTCGACCACGGTGAAGCGCACGATCGATGAGCACTGGGACAACCACAAGCTGTTCTGCGGCGTGGCGTCGAACTACCTGAGCGACACGCAGGAGGGCGACAAGGTCCTGCTGACGGGTCCGAACGGGAAGCGGTTCTTGCTGCCGCAGGATCCCGATCAGCATGAGTACCTGTTCTTCGCGACGGGGACGGGGATCGCGCCGTTCCGGGGGATGGTGCTGGAACTGCTGAGGGGCGGGTACACGGGCAATGTGACGCTGGTGATGGGGTCACCGTATGCGACGGACCTGCTGTATCACAACGAGCTGCTGGCGCTGCGTGACGCGCACCCGAACTTCAGGTACCTGCCGGCGATCAGCCGCGAGAACAATGTGATCGATGGTGTGTCGCACGACACGATGTATGTGCAGGACCGGATCAGGACGAACGCGGATGAGCTGCGTGCGCAGCTGGTGAGCGAGAAGAACCTGATCTACATCTGCGGCGTGGCGGGGATGGAGTTGGGGATCTTCCAGCAGCTTGCGAAGAGTCTGACGGGCGATGCGCTGGAGCAGTACCTGCAGGCGGATCGCGAGGCGCTGGCGGATATTGATAACTGGGACCGGCGGATGATCCACAAGCAGGTGAAGCCGACGCGCCGGGTGATGCTTGAGGTGTACGCCTGAGCGCGGGAATTGCGCAGCGGGCGGTCGTGGCGGCCCTGAACGGGGTGCAAAGTGCTCGAACCGGTGACGCCGGTGCTTATGCGGGGTGGGCTCAAGCCCGATAGCCACGGTAGCCGCGCTACCCGGGCCGATCGGCCCGGCGGGCGGCGGCCACCGGAGACTCGGCATGCAACGGGTGCTCGTGATCGATGATTCGTGTCTTTCTCTTGCGACCGCTCGGATCGCGTGTTCCCGGCTTGGCTGGGAGTGCGTCGAGGCGCGGGACGGTATTGAGGGCAAGCGTCTGGCGGAAGAACTTCAGCCGGAGGCGGTGATCGTGTCGCTGCATGTGCCGGCGCTGTGCGGGGCGGGGCTGGTCGGCGCGGTGCGTGCGGCGTGTCCTGGCGCGCGGATGATCGTGATCGGCGCTTCGGGCGATGAGGTGCCGCTGGGTGCTGATCGGATGCTGGAGCGTCCGGCGTCGCCGGTGGACCTGGCGCGTTCGCTGGT
>CBFGVX010000072.1:0-15695 GCA_965652425.1 uncultured bacterium
GGCTTGCGGGATTGGGCGGGACGGCGGGGTTTTTGCTTCTTCATGCCCCCATGATGCGCATGGGTTTTGTTTGGGTCAAGGGGTTTGTTGGGGGAATTTGTGGGTTGGTGACAGGGTGTTGTCACTGGAGTGGGTCGCTGCTCGCGTCCCAGACGGGCACGCCGATGAGATTGGCGATTTTCTGGGCGTCTTTGCGGATGTGCTTTAGATCGCCGTGGTCGAGGACATTAACGCGGGTCCCGTCGCGGAGAACGAGATTGACTTCGTGGCTGAAGTAGTTGTTAGAGCGGTGGGGGACTTTGGTAATGATCTGGATGGCATGGACTCGATCGAGCGGTGCGGATTTGCTGCACGCTTCGATGGCTTCGCGGCTTTTGGGGCGTTTGCCGCGCCAATACCACTGTTCCTGCAAGTCAAAGACCTGCGGACGATAGAGGTACCAGCACATCAGAATCGCGACTCCACACCAAAGAAGTCCGAAGGGCAGCAGGATCCAGACTAGGGAGCGCTGGCCCGTTGCCCCTGTCAGAGGGGCGAAGAAGACCGCGAGCGAGAAAAGCCCTACCAGCCCGATCAGGCCACTGAGTACGAGTCCCTGATGATTCGGTTTGAGTTCGAGGCGCAGCGGCGAGATCTCGACGAGATGATGTGTGCGAAAGTTCGCGCCGCCTTCGGAGGCGGGTGTCCAGTCTGTCTTCCTGGAGACTGGGTCGTCGAGTTGGTCGAGAAGGGCAGCGACGCGGTTGGCATTGCCGGTTGCTGCGAACTGGATGGCCTTCGCGAATTTTTTGAGCATGACACATCCTTATTCGGCATCATGGGCGGTTGGTGTCGATGAGGATAACGACCCCCTGGGAGATACTCATGGCGATTCAGAAACAGGAACTCAATCGGATTTCGCTTGTGCTCTCGGTGATCGCGCTGCTGTTGGCTGGTGTTGCGGTTGTGATGGCGGGGCGACCGGTTGCGCCGCCACAGGATGACAGTTACGATCGGGTGGTCCGTGAGGTTTGGGAGATCATGCAGCCGGTGTACGCGGACTTCGATGTCGCGATGACGCCAGAAGAGCAGGAGCCGGAAACGCTGCGCGATGCGCTTGGTCCGATGGTCAGGATCTCGCGGGCGCTCACCGGCGGTTTGTGAGGGATCTTGCTCCCTCTCCCCTTGCGGGAGAGGGCTGGGGTGAGGGGTCAGCGGCGCAGCCGCTGCGGTGTTGTCTGAACGGCCGGAAGGTTCGCGCCGCCCCCTCATCCGGTCACACGCTGAATCCGCGTGTGACCACCTTCTCCCGCGAGGGGAGAAGGAGAAATCACTTCTGCGCGACGAGCTGGTGGCTGGCGAGACTCGCGTACAGCGGACACCGTTCGAGCAGCTGGGCATGCGTGCCGATGTCGACGATTTCGCCGGCTTCCATCACCACGATGCGGTCGGCGTTCATCACCGTTGCGAGGCGGTGGGCGACGATGAGGACGGTGCGGCCGGTGCCGAAGTCAGCGATGGCCTGGGTGATCTCGGCCTCCGACTGCGTGTCGATCATGGAGGTGGCCTCGTCCATGATGAGGATGGCCGGGTCGCGCAGGATGGCGCGGGCGATGGATAGGCGCTGGCGCTGGCCTCCTGAAAGCGTCAGGCCGCGGTCGCCGACTTTCGCATCGAGGCCGCCGGGCATGGTCTCGATGAAGCTCATGGCGTGGGCGCGTTTCGCAGCGTCCTCGATCTCGGCGCGGGTGGCATCGGGGCGGGCGTAGGCGATGTTCTCGGCGACGGTACCGGCGAAGAGGACGACCTCCTGCGTGACGACGGCGATCTGCTCGCGCAGGGACTTGAGGTCGGCGGCGCCGAGGTCGACGCCGTCGATCAGGATGCGTCCGGAGGTGGGCAGATAGAGCGAGGGGACGAGCGAGAGCAGCGAGGTCTTGCCCGAGCCGTTGGGGCCGACGACGGCGACGGTCTCGCCGAAGTGGACGGTGAGGTCGAGGTTCTTCACGGCGGGGGCGTCGGCGCCGGGGTAGGTGAGCGAGACGGAGTCGAAGACGATGGACTTTGCGTGGCGCGGGACGGGCGTGCTGCCGCGCTGCAGGTCGTTTTCCGGGGTTTCGTCGAGGATTTCCTTGACGCGCTGTGCGGAGGCCTCGGCGGCCTGGACTTCCTGGATGACGCCGTTGAGCGGCTTGAGGGACTGGCCGGCGATGGCCAGCGCGGCGAGGGCGCCGATGAACTCGTTGACATTGAGCGCGCCGTTGAGGATGGCGCGCGCTGCGCCGATGGCGAGGGCGCCGACGACGAAGATGGCGAGCGTCTCGATCAGCGGGCTGGCGAGGGCCTTGGCGGTGCGGGCGCGGAGCTCTTCGCGCACGACCTCGTCGTTGATGACATCGAAGCGCTCGAGCTCGTGGGGCTCGGAGCCGTAGACCTTGACGACGCGGAAGCCGTGGACGACTTCGGTGGCGTTGCCGAGGAGCTTGGCCTGGCCCTGCATCGCGCCACGGATGGCGCGCCGGATGCGCTTGCCGAGCTTGCGGATGACCACGGCCATGACGGGCGCGACGACGATGGTGACGAGACTGAGTCGCCAGTCGATGACCATGGCGACGATGAGCATGACCGCGCCCTTGGTGATCTGGGCGGTGGCCTTGGAGGTGACGGCGATGAAGCCGCGGTTGAGGGCGGCGGTGTCGGCGAGGAGGCGGCTGATGCGGTCGGCGGAGTTGCCGGCGACGATGCCGGCGAGGGGGAGGGAGAGGATGTGGGCGAAGACGCGCGAGCGGATGCGGGCGACGGTGCGGGTGCAGACGGTGAAGGCGAGGTACTGGTGGAGGAAGTTGGCGGTCGCGCCGAGGATGGTGAGCAGGCCGAGGCCGATGATGATGGCGACGACGGCGCCGAAGGGCTCATCGGGGAGGGCGGCGAGGAGGGACTCGGGGAGGGTGATGTTGCCCGGCAGGCCGGAGAGCAGTTCCTCGACGCGCTCGCGCGGGGAGAGCCGGGCCTGCTCGGGGCTGTCGGGGTTGATCAGGTCGAGCACGCCGACGATGCCGATCAGCCCGGCGCCCATGCCGACGGCGGAGACGAAGGCGAAGACGAGCGCGAGGGCGAGCTGGGCGCGCTGGGCGAGCAGCTCCCGGGCGAAGCCCCAGAAGGTCTGGTTGCGTTTTCGGCTGGAACGGGCCATGAAGGGGTCAGTATCGCCGGGTTGGGCTGCGGATGCGACCTGAGCGGGGTGCCGCGGGGGTGCTGGGGCGGATCGCCGGATTGTTCAGGGGGTGCCTGCGCCGGGGAGCGATTCGAGGGCGGCGAGTTCGGTTTCGGTGGGGTTGAGGATGGTGATGTGGCCGAGTTTGCGTCCGGGGCGTGGGGCTTTGGCGTAGAGGTGCGGGTGCGCTGCCGGGGCGGCGCGGAGGATCTCGGCGGCGGTTGGTGCGGCGGCGATGAGGTTGAGCATGACCGCGCGATCGACGCCGGGCTTGAGGTCGGTGGCACCGAGGGGGAGGCCGGTGATGGCGCGGATGTGGTTCTCGAACTGGCTGGTGACGGCGGCCTCGATGGTGAGGTGTGCGCTGTTGTGGACGCGGGGGGCGAGCTCGTTGGCGATGAGCCACTGCTCGCCGCTGTCTCGGACTTCGAAGAGTTCGAGGGTGAGCACGCCGCAGTAGTCGAGCGCGTCGAGGATCTTTGCAGCGTGTGTTTCGGCTCTGCGCTGGTGGTCGGGGGTGAGGCCGGGCGCGGGTGCGATGCTTTTGCGGAGGATGCCGCCGGCGTGGTGGTTTTCGATGAGAGGGTAGCAGGCGGTTGAACCGTCGCGGGCGCGGACGGCGACGATGGAGAGTTCGCGGACGAAGGGGACGAAGGCCTCGGCGATCAGCCCGCCTCGTCCGGGATCGCAGGCGTGGGCGAGCCGGTTCCAGCATTCGTCGAGTTGGGTGTGCTCGCGCAGGACGAACTGGCCTTTGCCGTCGTAGCCGCCTCGGCAGGTTTTGATGACGAGGGGGAGGCCGATGTCGGTTGCAGCGCGGTCGAGGTCTTCGCGCTGGTTGATGGCGAGGAAGTCGGGGGTGGGGATGTTGAGGGATTGGAAGAGCTGTTTCTCTTCGAGGCGGTCCTGTGCGACGGCGAGCGCCTTGGCGGGCGGGGCGGGAGGGAGGCCGCCGCGTTCGCGGACCTGCTCGGAGATGAAGGCGAGGACGGAGGCGGGGACATTCTCGAACTCGAACGAGACGGCGTGTGCGCCGTCGATGAGTGCGGCGAGTGCGTCGGTGTCGTCGTAGGGCGCGCGGATGTGCTCGCCGACTGCGCCGGCGGAGGGGTGTGCCTCGGGGTCGATGAAGCGGAAGCTCATGCCGAGCGGCGCACCGGCGATGGCGAGCATGCGTCCGAGCTGGCCGCCTCCGAGTACGGCGATGATGTGTTCGTGCGCCGGGGCGCCGTGGTCCTGATCGTTCATGCGCGATACTCGTCGGCTTGGTGGGTGGCCTGGGGGGTCAGGCGTCGGGCGGGGATGCGGGGTCGGGGTGATCGAGGACGCGCTGGGTCTGAAGAGCACGGAACGCTTTGAGTTTCTGCCGGGTGTTGCTTCGCCAGGGGTCGTCGCCGCGGCAGACGATGGAGGCGGCGAGGAGGGCGGCGTTGGCGGCGCCGGCGGGGCCGATGGCGAGGGTGCCGACGGGGACGCCCTTGGGCATCTGGATGATCGAGAGCAGGGAATCCATGCCGGAGAGGGCGGTGGTGCGGACGGGGACGCCGAGGACGGGCAGGTGGGTGGCGCTGGCGATCATGCCGGGGAGGTGGGCTGCGCCGCCCGCGCCGGCGATGATGACTTCGAGGCCTCGCGATTCGGCGGTGGACGCGTATTCCATAAGGAGGGCGGGGGTGCGATGGGCGGAGACCACGCGGTGCTCTTCGGGGACGCCGAGTTCGGCGAGCATGCTCACGGCGTGCTGCATGGCGTCCCAATCGGACCACGAACCCATGACGACACCGACGACGGGGGGCATGGCGACTCCATGAAAAAACGGGGTTGCGAGGGGCGGGAAGCGACGCGTGCGCGGAGAGTGTAGCGGATGGGAGAGGCCGGTTCGGTGCGTGCGAGTGGGTCCAAGAGACGGGCCGGACGGGTGTGCGAGGGGGGCGCGTGGCTGCCCAATTTTGTGCGGGGAAGGGTCTTACCGGACCGAGGCGCTGGGTAGCGGCAGTGGGTTTGGAGGCGTGCGCAGGGGGTGTTCAGAACAGGATGAAATGGAGGTGAAGGCGCTTTCATCCCTTGTGGCGAGCTTGGAACGGTGGTTTTGAGTTGTGGTGCGGGTGTGCGCGGTGGTGTGGAATGGGGGACGCAGGGGCTGCGAAATGGCTCTGATGCTGCAAGAACGCCAAAAGTAGGCGCGGCGGGGGGCCGAGTTTTCCTTGTTCTAAAGCGATATCAGCACAACACTTGGATGGATGCGACCGACATCGAGTGCGGTGTGGGGGAACGCATCATTCGACAACGGCCTGGGAGATTCCGGGGGGAATCGTGGTGTGTTGGCGGATGTGTCAGAACAGAAAGGATCAGACAGATATGGGATCTCGCCCGATGGACTCGATGAAGGGGAAGCGCGGCATGGCGCTTTCCGCCGCGGCTTTGACGGTCATTCTTGCCGGTCAGGCGTTCTCTGCGGATGTGCGATGGCTCTCGGGCGAGCCGGTGCTGCCTCAGGCGGGGATGGTGATGCCGGGCCAGCTCGGTGCGGACCTGGTGGCGCTTGCGAATCGCGAGGACGCGAAGCGGGTGCTGGTTCGCTTTGATGGTGCGGTGACGGATGTGCAGCGCGTGGAGTTGCGAAATGCGGGGCTCGAGCTGCTGCACTTTGTCGGCGACGGCGTGTACTTCGCTTCGCTGGACAAGGACGCGCTGGACGCGGATGCGCTGGTGAACAACGGGTCGGCGATGAGCCGTGCGTGGGCGATCCAGCCGCAGTGGAAGATGCACCCGATTCTGATCAACCGGAATGTTCCGGAGTACGCGGTGGTGGGCGAGGTGAGCGCTGCGGACGCGGGCGAGTTCGCTCAGGCGGGCGAGCCGATCGTGGCGGCGTACCTGATGCTGCATCGCGATGCGGACCCGGTGGCGGGTCGGGTGATGCTGGAGAACCGCGGCGTGTTCGTGGTGGACCGGCTGGAATCGGTGAACGGTTTTGTGATCGAGGCGCCGCTGACGGCGATCGAGTCGCTGGCGGGTGCGGATGATGTGCTGTGGATGGAGCAGGCGCTGCCGCAGTTCTCGACGATGAACACGCAGAACCGCCAGCTGACGCAGGTGAACGATGTGGTGGGATCGCCGCTGAACCTGACGGGCGAGGGCGTGACGGCGTTCGTGTACGACGGCGGGCGGGTTCGTCCGAGCCACAACGACTTTGAGGGTCGCGCGACAGTGATCGACGGCTCGAACCAGTCGAACCACGCGACGCATGTGGCTGGCACGGTCGGCGGCGGCGGCCCGAACCGGGGGATGGCTCCGGGCGTGAATATCGTTTCGGCGGGTTTCCAGAGCAACGGCTCTGCGATTTTCCTGTACTCGAACCCCGGCGACTTCGAGCAGGACTACTCGAACGCGTTCAACAACCACGGGGCGGACATCGCGAACAACTCGATCGGCACGAACACGGCAACCAACGGGTTCCCGTGCGAGATCACGGGCGAGTACGGGCTGATGGCGTCGATGATCGACAGCGCGGTGCGCGGGTCGCTGACGAACGGCGAGCCGATCCGGGTGGTGTGGGCGAACGGCAACGAGCGGCAGTCCTCGCGCTGCGGGAACCTGTTCAACACGACGGCCCCGCCGGCGGGCGCGAAGAACCACATCACGGTGGGCGCGATCAACGCGAACAACGAGAGCATGACCTCGTTCTCGAGCTGGGGCCCGGTGAAGGACGGCCGGATCAAGCCGGACATCTCGGCGCCCGGCTGCGAGCAGGGCGGCGACGGCGGCGTGACCTCGCTGAGCTCGAGCGGCGACAATTCGTACTCGACGCTGTGCGGCACTTCGATGGCGGCGCCGACGGTGGCGGGCCTTGGCGCGCTGCTGATCGAGCACCATCGCAACCTCTTCCCCGGCACGCCGGACATGCGCAACTCGACGCTGAAGGCGATCTTCGCGCAGACGGCGGCGGACCTGGGCCAGCCGGGTCCGGACTACCAGTTCGGCTACGGCTCGGTGCGCGTGAACGACGCGGCGCTGTTGATGCTCGAGCGGAACTACGCGGAGACCGAGGTCGGCCAGGGCTCGTCGGCGATCTTCCAGATCACGGTGGAGCCGGGCAGCGACTTCAAGACCACGATCGCGTGGGACGATGCCCCGGCGATCCCCAATGTGAGCAGCGCTCTGGTCAACGACCTGGATCTGGTGGTGACCGATCCTGACGGGGTGCGTCATTACCCGTGGACGCTGGACCCCTCGCTGCCGGGCGTGGCGGCGGCTCGCACGCAGGAGGACAGCGTCAACAACATCGAGCAGGTGTTCGTTGAGAATGCGACTCCGGGCGTGTGGACGGTGGAGATCCGCGGGACGAATGTGCCCGAGGGGCCTCAGCCGGTGTCGATGGCGACCTCGGGTGGGCTGATCGGCCTGAGCGCGGCCTTGGCGGGTGGCGTTCCGGAACTGGTGAGCCCGAGCGAGCCGACGACGCTGACGCTGAATGTGTTCGCGAACGGGCAGGATGTCGTGGGCGGCTCGGCGACGATGTACTACCGGCTCAACGGCGGCTCGTTCACGAGCGTGCCGATGAGCGCGAGCGGTCCGTTCGCGTTCTCGGCGGAACTGCCTCCGGCGCTGTGCGGCAGCCCGGCCGAGTTCTACTTCTCGGTGGAGGGAACCTTCAGCGGGTCCATCACGGTCCCGTCGGGCGGCGCGGATTCGCCGTACGCCACGCCGGCGGGCGAGGTGACCGTGGTGGTTGAGGACGATTTCTCGACCGACCAGGGCTGGACCGTGGGCGAGCCCGACGACGACGCGACGAGCGGCATCTGGGAGCGCGTGAACCCGAACGGGACGGCGGCGCAGCCGACGGGCGCTCTGTTCGGAGAGTTCGCGTTCGTGACGGGGCAGCACCCCGGCGGCGGCGATGGCGCGAACGATGTCGACAACGGCAAGACGACGCTGCGCAGCCCGGCGTACGACCTGAGCGGGTACAACCCGGGCGAGCTGACCATGAGCTACTGGCGCTGGTTCTCGAACTCGGCGGGCGCAAGCCCGAACACCGATCCGTTCACGGTGGATATCTCCGATGACGGCGGGCTGACCTGGACCAACCTGGAGACGGTCGGCCCCAACAGCCCGCAGTCGAACGGGGGCTGGTTCCAGAACAGCTTCGACCCGGCGGACTTCGTGTCGCTGACGGATCAGGTGATGCTGCGGTTCGTGGCGTCGGACTACGACCCGCAGTCGCTGGTCGAGGCGGCGATCGACGGGCTGAACATCACCGCGCAGACCTGCGTGAACGAAACGGTCGATTGCGTCGGCGACGCGAACGGCTCGGGCACGGTTGATCTGGACGACCTGAACATCGTGCTGACGAACTTCGGCCAGCAGACCTCGAACGGCGATGTGAACGGGAGCGGCACGGTGGATCTGGACGATCTGAACATCGTGCTGACGAACTTCGGCGTGACCTGCGACTGATCTTTTCCTCGCTGCTCACGCCGCAAGCCCCGCCTTCGAGGCGGGGCTTTTTCGTGCGCAGGGGGTACACTGCGCGCCTGGAGGCGCGATGCACGAGGACACGGACGGAGCGGACATCACCCTGGGGCCGAACACGATCGATACGGGTCGGCTGCTGCTGATCGTGGTGGGCGCGCACCTGCGGGCGGAGGTGGCGGATCGGGCGCTGGCGTACCGGCTGCGGGAGCGGATTCTCGGGTGGCTGGACGAGCGGGACGGGGTGGCGGCGATGCCCGATGTCGTCGTGTGCACGGACATCTGGTACCTGAACAACGAGGAGCTGCGCGCGCAGCCGACGATCTCGATCGGCGGGCCGGGGGTGAACGCGCTGGGGGCGTACCTGGCGGACCGGCTGGAGACGGCGTTCGTGATCGAGGATGTGCTGGCGGTGCAGGTGGACCTGGACTTCGTGGACCCGGTGACGAGCTGCTGGGGGACGACGCACGCGGCGACGGTGAACGCGATCGACGCGTTCTGCGAGCGGTACCTGGATTCGTTTCTGGAGCACGCGCTGGAGCGGATCGCCGAGGCGGACTGAGGCCAGCGCGACGCGAGGCGCGGTTACTTGCCGATGCAGAAGGACGCGAAGACGCGCCCGATGACATCGTCGGGGCTGATGCGTCCGGCGATCTCGCCGATGGCGTCGAGGGCGTCGCGCATGGCTCCGGCGATGAGTTCGACCTCGGCGAGGTGGCGATGGCCAGCGGAATGGGAGGCGACGGCGATGGCGTCGTCGAGGGCGTGGAGCGTGCGCGCGAGGGCGGCTCGATGGCGCGGGAGCAGCGCTGCGCCCGCGTCGGTCGGCGCGGCGTGCTGGAGCGCATCGGCGATGGCGCGGCGGAGGGCGCCGAGGTTGCGATGATCGAGCGCGCAGACGGCGAGGCCCGAGCCGGAGGCGTCGGGGGCGGGGAGGTCGGCCTTGGTGCGTACGCGGAGGATCTGGGGACCGGGGGGGAGCGAGGCGGAAAGGTCGAACGAGCCGCGGGGATCGCAGAGGACGACGACCTGTGCCTCGGCGATGCGCTCCATGGCGACGGACTGGCCGAGCCGTTCGAGGGGTGAGCGGCTGCGCAGCTGTTCGTCGAGCCCGGCGAGGTCGATCAGGGTGCATCGCTGGGCGCTCCAGGGGTTCTCGGAGGGCGGGATGAGCTCGAGGTCGTGCTCGATGGCGTCGCGCGTGGTGCCGGGCGTGTCGGAGACGATCGCGCGGTCTTCGCCGAGCAGGGCGTTGAAGAGTGTGGACTTGCCGGCGTTGGGCGCACCGGCGAGGACGACGCGGGGTAGGGAGCGGTCGGCTTCGCGGGTGGGGGCCGGGCCGAGCAGGGAGGCGATCTGGTCGCGCGCGACGGTGAGCCGATCGAGGAGGTCATCGGGGGCGATGGCGACGACATCTTCTTCTTCGGTGAAGTCGATGCCGGCCTCGACGAGGGCGAGGGCCATGGCGAGGTCGTCGGCGAGGGAGCGGTAGCGCGAGCCGGTCTCGCCTCGGAGGAGGGCGCTGGCGGCGTCGTGCTCGGCGTCGGTGCGGGCGGCGATCATGGCGCGGACGCCCTCGGCCTGTTCGGCGGTGAGCTTGCCGTTGAGGAAGGCGCGGGCGGAGAATTCGCCGGGGTCGGCGCTGCGCAGGCCGGGGGTGGCGAGCAGCAGGTCGAGGACGCGCCGGACGAGCTCGGGGTTGCCGGGGAGCTGGATCTCGCAGGCGTCTTCGCCGGTGTAGGAGGCGGGAGCAGCGAAAGCGGCGAGGAGGACGGGCAGTTCGCCCGGAGGAAGATCGGGCGAATCGAGCGGGGGGAGCAGGAGCGTGGCGGGGGCGATGGTGCGCCGGGGGTGGTCGGGATCGATGGGCGCGGGCGGGGCGAGGTGGACGGCGACCGTGCGCAGGGCATCCGGGCCGGAGAGGCGGATCATGGCGCGCTCGGACCGGTCGAAGCCGGTCGCGAGCGCGGCGATGGTGTCGCCGAGGCGCACGGGGTCAGTCCCGCTTCTTGTAGCGGTTCTTGGCGCGCTGCTCCTGGACGCGCTGGCGCTTGGACTGGCCGGGAGCGGCGGTGTTGCGGACGCGCTTGGGCCTCGGCTGGTAGCTGCGCTCGTCGGGGTGCTTGTCGAGTTCGAGGGTGTCGATGTGGGCGCGGATCCACTTGCCCTCGATGATGGCGAAGGTGGAGTTGGTGACGAAGTAGAGCGTCAGCGCTGCGGGCGCGGTGTACATGAACACCGGGAAGAGCACGACCATCATGATCTTGATCATCTTCTGCTGGGCGCGCTGCTCGTCGGTCATGGTCGCCGAGGGGGGCGGGGACATGTACTTCTGCTGCACGAAGAACACGAAGCCGAGCAGGAGCGGCAGGATGTTGATCGAATCCACCTGGCCGAGCAGCGGGACATCGAGGGAGAAGGGCAGCGGGATGAAGCGGTCGCTGCGGGCGAGGTCGGCGAGGAAGAGCCAGTTGCCGCCGGAGAGGGTCTGGAAGAGGCCGAAGAAGGCGGGCTCGTGGCGCAGCTCGTGGTTCATGTAGAGCATGGCGTAGAGCGCGATCCAGATGGGCGACTGGAGGAACATGGGCAGGCAGCCGAGCATGCCGGTGTAGGAGACGCCCTCGGAGCGGAAGAGCTTCTGCTGCTCCTGCATCATCTTCTGGCGGTCGTTCTTGTACTTCTCCTGCAGCTTCTTGAGCTTGGGCTGGACGCGCTGCATGTCCTTGGCGAACTTCTGGATGCCGATCTGCGACTTCTTGAAGACCGGGTGCAGGATGGTGCGGACGATGAGCACGAGCAGGATGATCGCGAGCGCCCAGTCGAAGACGATGTAGTCGTGGAAGAAGCGGAGGACGGCGAGCAGGAGGTTGCCGAGCCACTCGAAGGTGCACCAGGCGCACATGCCGCCGATGTTGTAGACGACGATCTCCTGGAGCTGGAGGCCGGCGATCTTGGGGTCTTCCTGACCGGCGAGGCGGCGTTCGTCGAGGGGGCCGGCGTAGGTTCCGAAGCTGATGTCCGCCGCGGCGTTGGCCGGGGCGACGATCAGGGGCGAGGTCATGCGCATGGAGAGGCGGCCCTGGCCGTCGTTTGCGCCGTTGTTGAGGACGATGGGATCGACGCGTCCGGCGAGTTCGAAGCCCTTGTCGGCGGGCGACTGGGGATCGAGCAGCGGGTGGACGATCATGCCGAAGTAGCGGTTGGTCTGGGCGAACCACACCAGTTCATCCGCGCCGCCGATGGGCTTGCGGGGCGGCCAGAGCGAATGGGGTGCGGCGTTGTCGCGCGTGGCCTTCTGGACATCGCTCAGGATGTTGGAGAGGCGGGTGAGTCGGCCGTCGGCGAGGACGGGCGGGTCCTGATTCTGCCAGCCCTGGCGCGACGCCGGGGTGTAGCCGTAGCGGACGCGCTGCATGGAGAGCAGGGAGTAGCCGGACTTGTCGCGTTCGAGATCGAGCGGGCCTTCCTGCACCCACGAGAACTCGAGCGGACGGTCGGTGAGGTTTTCGACTCGCTGGCTGATCTTGATGTCGTAGCTGCCGGGGGTGACCTCGTAGGAGCGGATGACCCTGGCGACGAGGCGTCCGGAGGCGTTCTCGATCTCGGCGATCAATTCGCCGGGGCGGTCGCCCTGCTTCCAGAGCTGGCCCGCGCGGCCGCCGAAGAGGTCGATCCGCTGATCGTCGACCAGCATGGCGACCACGGCGAGGGGGGTGAGGCGGTAGGTGAACGGTGTGCCGTCGGGGAGCTGGGTGGCGAGTTCGGCACCGTTGATGAGGACATACTGGCCCTCGGCCTCGATCTGGGTTTCGCCGGCCTGGAGGCGATCGCGTGCGGCGACGAGGTTGCTGGCGGTGTCGAATTCCTTGTTGAGGAGGATGCGCCGGATGCCCGCGCCGAGGTAGGACAGCTCGATCTCGAAGTAATAATCGGAGTCGTAGTACGGGCTGCCGAGCATGCCGGCGACGGTGTTGCCGGGGTTGGGGCCGAAGGATCGTGCGCGAAGGCCCTCGAAGAGGCCGGCCTGATCGCCCTCGGCTGCTTCGCCATCACCACTCTCGGCGGTTTCGTCGGTGCCGGGATCGGAGAGGGTTGGGGCGTCGGTCTGGTCCTGCGTGCCATCGGAGGATTCGGTGGCGGGCGGGTCGGATTCGGGGGTGTTCGGTTCAGCCGCGGGGAGCTGGGGCTGGCTTGCCTGTTCCTCGGCGGGGGAATCCTGTGCGGATTCGGGCTGCTGCGTGGTTTGTGCGGCGCGCTTCTGGGCCTGCTGGCTGGAGTTGCTGTAAATGGCGGCAACGATCCCGATCGCGGCGATGAGCACGATGAGCGGGATCAGGACGCGGAGGAAGCTGTTCTGTTTCGCGGCGGGCATAGCGGCTCGATTGGATGCCCGGCAGCGCGCGGCTGCTCAGGGCTTTGGTCGGGGATGTCAGGGTCGAACGAAAGCAGGACACGGACCGTGGTCGTGCCTGAAAACGCTCTCGGATGGGACGGAGACTGTACCGCAGTGAACGCCCGGGCGTGGGCGCAGCGGGCGCGAAACTGCGCTCAGCGGCCTTCGTAGAGCCGGTCGGCGAGCCAGTCGGTCAGTTCGGGGATGGCCCGGATTTTCTCGGCGGTGGCGTCGATGTCGTACTCGACGCGGTGGAACTCGACGCGGTCCTTGTGCAGGACGGCGTAGGCGGCGCGGGGGTCGTGGTCGCGGGGCTGGCCCACGCTGCCGACATTGATGATGGCCTTCTCGCCCTCGAGAAACTTGTAGGTGCTGGCGTCCCCCACTTCCGAAGGGGGGTAGAAGTCCGGCTCATCGGTGAACACCCCCGGAACATGGGAGTGTCCGACGAGGGCGATGCCGTCGACGAGGTCGAAGAGCGACTTCATCTTGTCGGGGCTGTTGATGGCGTCGTCGGGGAAGATGTACTCGTTGATGGGGCGCCGGGGGGAGCCGTGGACGGCGAGGACCGTCTTTTCCGACTCGGTGCCGACGGATTCGGCGCCGTTCATGAGCACGCGGACGCGCAGGCGCCCGAGGAAGCGGTAGCGCTGGTTGCGGAGCTCGACATCTTCGACCTTGTCGAACTGCTCGCGGGTCCAGTACGCCGCGGCTTCGGCACCGGGGTTGAAGTTGGTGGGTTCGTAGAGCACGGCGAAGTCGTGGTTGCCCAAGAGGGACCATTCGCAGTGTTCGGCGACCATATCCACGCATTCGAGGGGATCGGGGCCGTAGCCGATGATGTCGCCGAGGCAGATGATCCGCTTCACATCGCGGGTCTTGATGTCATCCAGCACGGACCGCAGCGCGTCCGCATTGCCATGGATATCGCTGATGACGGCCGTCGGAAACACGATCAACTCCCAAATCCAGCGTCCGGCGGCGGTTGTGCCCCGGCGAGAGGACGGAGCAGACTACCAGCGTCGGCCGGAGCGTGCTACGCGATCCGTGTCTGGACGAGAATCGGTCGAATCGGCGGGCTGAATGAGCCGAGGAGGGTGAGTTTTCGGTCCCGGCTTGCCCGCCGAGCCCGCCGGACTATGATCCGCCTCGATGCCACCGGGCCTGCCGGAGTTGGTCGATGCCGCTCATATGAGGGTGGCAATCGGCCGATAAGGTCGGTCCGCGGGGCATCGTTGGCCCTTTCGGACCCACTCTCTCCACAAAACCCCCCGCCCCGGCGGAACAGAGGACGACACCCCCCATGGCTGTTCAGTACCAGCGGACCCGGGAAATGACGATCGACGAGCTGCTGCTCGAGAACCGCGTGGTCTTCCTGTTCGGGGAGATTCATCAGGCATCGGCGGCCCGGGTCATCATGCAGATGCTCTACCTGGAGAACCTGAAGAAGGGCCAGGACATCAACTTCTATATCAACAGCCCGGGCGGGGTCGTGGACGACACGCTGGCGATCTACGACACCATGCGGTTCCTGTCGTCGAAGGTGGCGACCTACTGCATCGGGCGGGCGTACTCCGGAGCGTCTCTCCTGCTCGCGGCGGGGGAAAAGGGCAAGCGGTACATGCTGCCCAACGCCAAGGTGATGATCCACCAGCCCTACGGCGGGGTGACGGGGCAGTCGGCGGACATCCAGATCCAGGCCCAGCAGATCATCAAGGACAAGAACCGGCTGAACCAGATCTTCGCGCACCACACGGGCCAGCCGGTGGAGCAGATCAAGAAGGACGCCGAGCGGGACAAGTACTTCGACGCGAGCGAGGCGAAGGCCTACGGCCTCGTCGACGAGGTGATTGACCTGCCCGAGGTCAAGGAAAGCGCGAAGTCCTAAGCCCGGCGCGGCTCCGTCGCGTCCACCGGACGCCCCCTTCTTCAATACACACTCATTCGGAATCTGAGACCCGATGCAAAGCCCCACTCGCACGAACGACCACCGCAACACCCCCGCCGGCACGCTCATCCCGATGGTCATCGAGACCTCCGGTCGCGGCGAGCGGGCGTACGACATCTACTCCCGCCTGCTCAAGGACCGGATCATCTTCCTGGGCGGTCCGGTGATGGACGACAGCTGCAACCTGATCGTCGCGCAGTTGCTGTTTCTGGCCAACGAGGACGCCAAGAGCGACATCCACTTCTACATCAACAGCCCCGGCGGCGCGATCACGGCGGGCCTGGCCGTGGTGGACACGATGAACTTCATCGCTCCGGATGTGTGCACCTACATCATCGGGCAGGCGGCGTCGATGGGGTCGGTGATCGCGGCGAACGGCGCGAAGGGCAAGCGGTACGCCCTTCGCAACAGCCGCAACCTGATGCACCAGCCCCTGATCAGCGGGATCATGGAGGGTCAGGCGACGGACCTCGAGATCGAGGCGCGCGAGATCCTGCGGATGCGGGACCGGCTGTACGCGATCTACTCCGAGGCGACCGGCAAGGACCCGAAGGAGATCGAGGAAACCTGCGACCGGAACACCTGGCTCGACGACGAGGAAATGCTCGAGTACGGCCTGGTGGACAAGGTGCTGACGAACATGCCCAAGAGCGGCGACTGAGCGGAAACGGTTGGAATTGAACACGAGC
>CBFGVX010000073.1:0-15541 GCA_965652425.1 uncultured bacterium
ACACCCCCCGCGGGGTTGCGGGGGCCCCCGCCCGGCCCGTTGTGCCGACTCCAGATCCCCCAGGTTTCAATCCACGCCCGCGTGAAGCGGGCGACGGCGCGTTCGCGGTCGGGGCCATCGAGTTCGACCTGTTTCAATCCACGCCCGCGTGAAGCGGGCGACGATGTGACCGCCGAGTTCTGGGCGTGCGTGGTCGAGTTTCAATCCACGCCCGCGTGAAGCGGGCGACCATGCACCGCAAAGCGGTCTGTGTTGTCTTACAGAGTTTCAATCCACGCCCGCGTGAAGCGGGCGACGTGCGGCTCAATATCCGAGTGGAATCCGACTGGGTGTTTCAATCCACGCCCGCGTGAAGCGGGCGACCTGAATAATCGCCTCGTCCTCGGTTGCCCGTATGTTTCAATCCACGCCCGCGTGAAGCGGGCGACTGGATCTTCTGATCCGCGACCTGCTTCTGTTGGTGTTTCAATCCACGCCCGCGTGAAGCGGGCGACCGCTGCACGCGGTCATGAGACCGACGAACGCAACGTTTCAATCCACGCCCGCGTGAAGCGGGCGACATCGCTCTCCGGGTATCCGCCCAACGCTTCGGGCGGTTTCAATCCACGCCCGCGTGAAGCGGGCGACCATTCGCCATCCGGCGAGGTCTGCGGGGCCGGGGGGTTTCAATCCACGCCCGCGTGAAGCGGGCGACGCAAGCGCACGACGCGAGGTCGTTCGCAGGACGGGTTTCAATCCACGCCCGCGTGAAGCGGGCGACTTTTCATCGCAAACGGGGTGAGAAAGAGTTGGTTTGTTTCAATCCACGCCCGCGTGAAGCGGGCGACCCGCTGACCACGAGCTCGATGGTCGTCCCCGCCGCGTTTCAATCCACGCCCGCGTGAAGCGGGCGACGGCCATACTGTAACCGCTTGTCACCACGCGGCTTCCATCGCTTCATCCGCGAACCGTTTCGTTGTGTAGCCGGGGTTGGCATAGCGGCTCGATCCAGAATCGCTAAGTCTCTGTCTAATCAGTGCATACATCCATCGCGAACCGACCCGGAAAATCGTGCGCGCTCCGGTTTCGCGAATCCCCAATTCAACGAATCAGAGGATCAGAGGAGCATCGGGGTCGCGGGATCGGTTGATGCCCACATGCTCGACTCGCTGATGCCAGTGTTTACCGAGATTGTAGAACCGCAGACTGTCGGTCTTGGGGTCGATGATGGCCGTCAGTTTCGCTTTGAGCATCACCAGTTGTCCTGGATCCACCTTGCACTCGAAAACTGAGGCCTGCACACGCTGGCCCCAATCTTCGCAGACCCGCGCGACATGACGGAGCCGTTTCTTGCCTTCCTTTTCTACCGTGTTGACATCGTAAGTGATGAGCACATGCATCGGGACCCCTTTCCGTATTTACCAGCTGTGCGACTACCTCCAGACAAACGCGGGGTAGACTTTCAGTTCACCCCTCAGCACTCGGCTCAGCAGACGCGCCTGAAGATGAACCAACAGACCCACCGTGACGCGCTCTCCCAGATAGGGGTGGATGATCTCTTCTTGTTTGCGTTTCTGGTAGGCCGCGAGCACTGTTCGACGGGCGTTGTCCGACAGCAGGACTGCGCCGCCCTCCATCGTTTCGAAGTCCGAAGATCGGATCTGGCGCCGGTTGATGAGTGAGAGCACGAGCCGGTCGCACAGGAAGGAACGGAGTTCTTCCATGAGATCGAGCGCGAGAGAGGGACGGCCGGGGCGATCCCGGTGGAGGAAACCGACGGCCGGATCGAGCCCGCACGATTCGCATGCAGATCGCGCATCGTGGGCGAGCATGGAATAGAGGAAGCTCAGGAGACAGTTGAAGTGGTCTCGCGGTGGCCTTCTGCTTCTGGTCACGAACCGGAACGCGTCCCGCTCGGGTGAGCCGAGGGTTACAAGCCGGTCGAGTACACCGAAGTAGATGTTGGCGGCGTCGCCCTCATGGCCCCGAATATCGTCGAGTGAAGCGGATTGGATCGCTGCTTCGGCGCACGGGGCCATGCGCATGCAGGCCGAAGCGATATCACCGCCCGGATCGCCGTGGTCCCTCGCGCCCCGCAGCAGTGTTGTTCTGGAGTTGGCGATCTTCGCGGCGACCATTGGTCCGGCGACGGCGCAGGAGCGGGCCTCATCATCCGCCGCGCGGTACTGATCGCGCCGGAGCAGCACATTGCCTTTCGTGAAACCGGTGACTCTGGCCTGGAGGCGGCCGTACTGGTTGAGGAAGGACACCGCGACATCGTTCTCCGCACACAGGGCGAGCAGGGGTGTAGTGGCGTTGATGCGTCCGAAGCAGGCGATGCCGCCGATGGTGTGCACCGGCACGCGCATTCGCACTTCGCCTTCGACCACGACGGCGATGGTCTGGCCCTCTTTCTTGAGCCAGGCGCCGTCGGTCTGCACGAACAGGGTGTTGAGATGCTGCTTCATGGGTCGGTGGACTCGGGCTCTGAGGTGTGAGGGGCGGGGGTATCTTTGAGAGAAATGCCGAGCGATCTCGCCATGTATCGCGAGGGATCCCGCGTGGGCGCGGTGCCGTCGGGCAGGCACAGGTTGAGCAGTGAGCAGTTGCGGCACTTGGGTTTGCGATCGGCACGCGGCGTGAGGTTCTGGGCGATGTTCCGGCGTATCTCATCGGTTATGCGCTGCACCGTGGAGCGCAGACGATCGGTGATCGGGACGGTCTCCCGCCGGCGGACGGCGTGATAGAACAGGTCTCCTTCGGGGATGGTGACTCCGAACATTTCTTCCAGGCACATGGCTTGCGCGGCGAGCTGGACCCGGTCGTGGTCGAGGCGTTTCGGCTTGCCCCGTTTGTGCTCGACCGGACGGATCTGTGGGAGATCACCCTCCGCTCCGATGATCTCGACTTGATCCGCCTTGCCGGTCAGCCCGAGCCGGCGGGAGACCAGGGGCATCGCCCGCACGATCCGCTTCGCGTCCTGCTCCGATTGAGGCGTGTCCGAGGGGCGCGACGAAGCGCGCCGCTGCTGGCTGCCCGGTGTGTCAGATCGCTCGTGGAGGACCTTGCCGTGCGCCGTCAGTTGGTTTTCGGCCCACAGTCCATCGACATGGATCAGCGCGCACTGCCGGGGGCAGAACAGGTGGTGCTGGAGGGCCGAGATTGGGATCAGCTCTTCATCGGAGAACATGAATGATCCCCCCGCGCTTTCGCGCGGAGGGAACCAAGGAGACGATCAGGCGCTCGCCGCGGCGGTCTGGTGCTCGCTCACAGTCACGGGCGGGCTGACCCAGGTCTCGATGCTGACGCCGCCGGGGAGATCGCCGAGGTCCTCGATCAGCTCGTAATCGCTGAACGAGCGGGCCGGGCGCTTCTCCTCACGGACCTTGCCTTTGAGCGCGTAGCCGACCCGAGAGAACAGCTCGTCCGCACGCGCGTTGCCGAGCATCGACTCGTGCCTGAACGCGATGCAGTGAACCGGTCGCATCTCGCCTCGTGCGGCGGAGCGGTCGATCTCGAACATCTGGTTCAACGCCCGCTTGAGCAGTTCGAGATCGTCCTCGGAGAAGCCGGTGCCGTTGCGCTCTGGGTCGGCGAGATGTGGGCTGATGAAGCCGTGGACGCGGTAGAGGCCATAGGGGATGGTGAACTTGCGCCCCATCGTGCGGTTGCCACCCTGCTGGGCTTCGGCTTCCTTCTGCGTGGTGACCGCGCACCGGGTGACGCTGTGCTCAAGGGTGACGATGGGGTCGATCGAGCGGGCGAAGCCGAACTGGACTGGGCCCCGGACCTGGCCGCAGTTGACCTTGGTGCTCATGACGGCGCCGAAGGTGCGGACATCGAAGAAGTTCTGGCACATCCACGCCGTGATCTCGCGGGCTTTGGATTCGTCTGCGGGCATGTTGCCCTTCGAATCGGGCTTCAACTTGAGCGCGGTGTAAGCCCGTTCGTGCTGGTTGTTGAGAACGGCCTTCTCCTTTACATAGATCTCGAACGGCGGCTGCTCGTTGTGCTCGACGCCGACGAAGTTGCGGATCTTGCGTTTGAGGCAGACATCGGTGACGAGGCCCTGGCCGGTCTCGGGATCGACGCGCGGCAGGTTGCCCGCATCCGGGTCGCCGTTGGGGTTGCCGTCGCGGACTTCGAAGAAATAGACGAAGTCGTAGCGGTTGCTGATGGCTTTGGATTCGGTTGTCATGGGTCAGTTCTCCTCGCCGGCTGCGGCGGTTTCGGGTTCGGGTTTCTTGGTGAACAGGTCCTGGCGCTGGTGGTAGTAGCCGATCTGGAACAGGCCCTGCTCTTCGAGGTTCAGGTGACGGGGGAAGCTGTCTATGTTGGAGCAGATCTCCTGGATGAGCTTGTCGCGGTTGATCCGCTGGCCATCATGGAGCTTGCCCATGTGGTGCTGCGTCATGCGCAGCAGACGCGGGAAGATCGAAGCGGGTGAAGCGGATGCGCTACCGAAGTAGCGCTCGCGGATCCCGGCGGAAACGCCGGGGATCGCGTCCGCCTGCGTCTTCTCGAGCACGGCGAAGAGCCGCCCGAGATGGTACGGGGTGGGACCGTCAGGATTCAGTGACACGGGAACCTCCTCAAATGTGCCGCCGGGCCCGGCATGGACTCGATTGCGGCGGGTGATGCATGCTTTGATGACCGCGCAGCGGCCGTAGGTGACTTGGCCGTCGTTGCGGACGCGCCGGATGATGGTTTGCAGCAGGGACATGGGGTACGGCGTGCCGTTGAGCACAGCGCGCGTGATTTCGCCAGCAAGTGACGGATCGATGGTCTTCGAGTCCGGACGATCTCCGAGGATCCGCGCGGTCTCGCGAGTCATGCGATTGATCGTGATGGGCTGATCGCCCTCCCTCTCGGGGACCGGCTCGAGCAGGAGGTCCTGCTGGTGTTGCCGCAACCGTTCGACCATCTCCCCCAGCGATCCCGACCACCAGAACCGCACGGACAGCCGTGCGGCGTTGGGAGAAAGCCCGAGCACATGGAAGCCGACCTGGTCGTCGGGGAAGTCCTCGGGCATCAGGCCGCGGCGAAGTCGTCCGACGGCGTTCTTCACGCGATCGACCGACTGCCTGTCCTCGGCGGACTGGTCTTCGGCTTCCTCGACCGGGACGCCGAAGAACTCGGCGATGAGCGATTCGCCGACCTCGGTGGGCCGATCCGCCCACCAGACGACCGTGGCATCGCCGATGGATGTCCGGCGCGAGCCGTCGGCGAGCAGCGCGTTCAGAGCGGTGCAGTACTTGAAGGCCTCGTCCTCGGCCACGGGGGCGACGCTACCCTGCTTCTTGCCGTAGCTCTCGAAGGCCCTTTCATTGAATGAAACGAGTGGAGCTCCACCAGGTTGAGTTCCGAAGACACCTTTGATTGCCGGTTTGTGTAAACGAGCAACGGGAGCGATGCGTCCACTAAGTAGAGAAGGGGCCTCACGCGTTTCCCCTCTTTTGTCGGGAGTACCCGACTCGTTTTCCAGAAACCACTGGCGTATGACAGGGCGTTCGTGGACATGCTCATGAGCGGGCCAGATGCGGAAGACCCCGAAGTTGGAAAGTATTTCCCTTATGGAATCATCAGGATCGAACGCGCTCGGATCCCAGTTCTTGAGGAAGGTGCAGACCGCATCGAACGCCGGGTCGTTGATGTCCGCTTGGTGCGCGAGGTGCTGCTTGCGGAATTCCTCGAAGCACTTGAGCGTGCGTTTGGGATTCTTGTCGTCGGCAGCATAGCCCAATGCATACGCGCTATTGTCCCACAGAAAGGATGGCTTTAGTGCTGTGCCGGATCGTGTTGACTGGCCGGGCACGACCTTCTTGGCCGAGACGACCTTCTCCTTGCCGTTGCCGCCGGTCACGGTTCGGCGCATGTCGTCGATATTGTTGAGCGTGCCGTCGGCATTCAGCACGACGCAGAAACTGATCTGCTGAACGCTGAACCCGAAGTCCGGAACCGGATTCTCGGGGTCCGCGGCGAGGCGGTCGTAATAGTCGATCAGGGAGGCGAGGATCATGCGTAGGTCCTTTCCCGGTCGATCCCGGTGATAGCGCCGTCGGTCATCACCGCGTTGAAGAAGTGCGCGGTCCGGTCGTTGGCGTGGTCGATGTCGTGGAGCATGAACCCGAGCGGGCGTTCACCGGCGAGCGAGGTGCGGTCGGCGTTGTCGATCGCCTCGATGCCGGTCCGCCAGGACTCGGGCAGCGGGTCGTTCGGGCCGGGTATTGGCTCGTTCTGGTCGACCCAGGCGAAGTGGCACTCGTGCTCGCGAGCCCCGAGGTAGGGGCGGTGGAAGCACTGCCCGGCCTTGGCCCGGCGCTCAAAGATGCCCAGATGCTTGCCCGGCCCATCGCTGCCGCTAAGAATCTCGAAGCGGGCCTCAATGAGGTAGTGGACATCGCGCAGAATCATGGAGGCGAACTGCTGGCGGTCGTCCTCGATGACCAGCCCGAGCCGGCCCTTGCCGTCCTTCATGGCCGCGGCGGCGTTGCGGGCGGAGACTTTGGAGGCCACGCCGTTGCGCCGGATGTTGGTGAAGCGGATCGGTGCAAGCACATGAATCGCGGTAACGACCCAGCGGATCTCTGGTTTCCAGTAGATTGCTTCAAGGATGCCCCTCGCCGCGGAGGGGGTCATCACTTCGTAGCTGGCTTGCTCCACCTTCATTTCCGGCCTGGAAAAGCAGGCGGATGGCCCCCAGACGCGGAGCCGGATTCCGTGTGACATGGTCAGATACCTCCTTCAATAAGCAGATCAGGGTCAATACCTGACGCATCGGGGTCCAGCCCGAGGGTCGGGTCGTAGGCGCTCGGGTCGGTGAGCATGAAGATGCCGCGACCGAGGTCGCTGGGCGGCTCGGCGATGCGCCGGTCGGCGTTCAGGCGCTGGAGCACATGCGAGTACACCGGCACGGCGAAGCGCTGGCAGCGACGACGCAGGGCGCGGTCGGCCGGGCGTGACAGGGTGAGCAATTCGTCGATGAGCGCCCGCCCCTCCTCGCCGTAGGGCACGACGATGGGGGTCTGCTCGGTACGGATCAAACGGTACCGCTCGGCGGCGGTGCGGAATTGGAACAGCGGGGTCGCACCCTGAGTTTGGAAGCAGGCCATGACTTCGTGCAGGTCCCACTCGTCGGACCGCTTCCAGTAGTGCTCGCTGAAGAAGGCGTGGATCGCCTCGGGCGAAAGCGGGTCGTCGTGCGAGCCGAGCACGCGATGGGCATCTTCGATTGCCTTCTTGAGGTTCAGCATGAGCTTGGGGATGGCGAAGTCCGTCAGCTCGAACAGCACGACACGGCCAAGCTCGGGCAGCTTGCCCTCGCGATTGCAGCGACCCGCCGCCTGAGCGATCGAGTCCAGCCCCGCCATCGCTCGATAGACGACCGGGAAGTCGATGTCGACCCCGGCCTCGATCAGGTTGGTGCTGACCACGCGGCAAGGCAGTTTGTCCTTGAGACGCGCACGGATCACCTCCAGCGTGTCCGATCGATGGCGGGGGCACATGTCGGTGCTGAGGTGGAAACAGGATGCGTTGTCCGCGTCTTCATCCAGGCGCGAGCGGAGCCGTTTGAAGACCGAGCGGGATTCGGCCTTGGTCGAGACGATACAGATTACGGCGGGGATCGCCGCCAGTTCCTCGACCAGTTCGTCGCTGTCAAGAGAGCGCGGTCGTTCGATCGCGGTGCGTTGGAGCGAGGCGAACAGCCCCTGCACATCATCGACTATCTCGGTCACACCGCTCAGACCGATCGGGAAGCCCGGGCGCTCGTTGATCGCCGGCTGGGTCGCGGTGCAGAGGACCACGGTGCAGCCGTAGTTGCGGACCAGTTCCTGGAGTGCCCCGAGGGTCGGGCGGAGCAAATCGATCGGGATCGACTGCGCCTCGTCGAGGATGATCACGCTTTGGGCCAGATTGTGCAGCTTGCGGCATTTCGAAGGGCGATTCGCGAAGAGCGACTCGTAGAGCTGGACCGTGGTAGTCACGATCAGCGGCGCATCCCAGTTCTCGCTGGCGAGTCGCGACCAGGTGTCTTCCCGATCGGGCTCGAAGTTGGAGTGGTGCTCAAGGACCGCGTCGGCACCGAGCGCCTCGCGAAAGACCGCGGCGTTCTGCTCGATGATGCTGGTGTAGGGGATGGCGTAGACGAGCCGACGCAGGTCATGTTTCAGTGCGTGTTCGATCGCGAAAGCGAGCGATGAGAGGGTCTTGCCGCCGCCGGTCGGGACGGTGAGGGAGTAGAAGCCCCGCTCACCGGCGGCCTTGGCGCGGCACGCTTCGAGCACGTCCATCCGGCTGCGCTTCACGGGGCCATCGGGAGCCGATTGAAACCGGACGAGCCGGTTCGCGAGGGCAGCGCGAAGCGTTCGGAGATCGGGAGCCGCGCCCCCGCTGCGGTACTCACTCTGCGTGGGATTCATGAACCGCTCGGTGGCGAGAAAGTCCGCATCGACCAGGCATGAGAAGAGCATGCGCGTGAAAAACGCGATCTGAAACGGCTGATCCGTCGGCCGCGGCGCGGGATGGAGCTGGGGAAAGGGAGGGGCCGCGAGTTCGGCGATGGCGGTGGGTATGCCGACGGGTTCAGGGAGGGGCTTGTTGAGTCGCTGTTCGAGGGTGGTACCGTATTCATCGCGGGTCGCGTCGGGCATGCCGCCGTGGTGCCCGGCGATGCAGAACGCCAGCAGGCGACCGAGGCCGGGTTTGGATGCGGCGAGCTGCGCACCGTAAGTGGAGTGATCGACGCGTCCGGGGGTCTCGATATGCGCGTTCAGGCGTTCGAGGCCGGAGGAGGCACGCAGGTAGTTCTGGAACTCGTCGGAGTATTTGCCGAGGTCGTGCCAGAGGCCGAGAGCTCTACCGGCCTCTGAAGCGTTCAAAGCGGTGGCGAACCGCTCGGCGAGCGACGCGACCTCATGGAGGTGTGTGGCGACCGGCTCCCAATCGGCCGTGTCTGCTCCCAAGGTGTGGGCGTATCGAAGCAGCCCGTTGTGCTGGTCTTGCTCTCGGTGGTCATCGCTCGCGTTTGTGCTCATCTTGATTCCTTCGCGCCTTTGCAGAATGGAACGATCTTAATCCGCTTCTGCGCATGGTCTCGAAAGAATCGCTGTTGCCAGTGACAACAGTATGTCACTGAGGGTCGCTAGTGCTCGAAAAGAGCCGGTTCGTGTGGATCCGTTCGGGGGCCACTGTGCGCAGGCGGAACTTGCTCTGGCCCGCGTCCCAGATCTCCTGGATCATGCCCACCACATTGTGGTTGCGGTCGGTCAGGGACCACCAGCGCTGCGAGAACACCCAGTCAGAGCCGGACAGCGTGCCGACCTGCACCGCAACGAACTCGTCCTGCGCGGTCGGGTCCCGGATGAACTGGCGAACAGGAGCGGCTGTACCAGCGTCAAAGTTGGAACCGCTGGCGAGGGACCCCTTATTCAGGTCGTCAACGAGGGAGTGGTGAGTGTCGCGGACGGATAGTGCGAGGTCAAAAAAATGGGAGAAGAAATGGTGATAAGAACGACCAGTCAGGGTTGTCGCAACGCCCTGTCATCTCTCCTTCGCGTGGCCTACGACCGGCTGTGTCGGCCTTGACCCCGGCACCCAAGAATTGCACTCAATCGCCATTGAAACTGTTCACCCATACCACCCAGCCCTCACGAAAAATCAGGCTTAAAGTCTGGATCTACCCAGACAGAGGAAGGCTTCGGAAGGTCTGCTGCTTTAGTATCGAACGGCTTAAGTAAATCGAGAAAGTCAGCAAACGACTTCGCGACAGGAACGAGGTCATCGAATTCATGGAGCCAAACAAAAACTGATCCGTTCCGGAAGTCCAGGCAAGCGTAGTCGCCACCCTCCAAAAGGGCAATAGGAAATATACACCTACTGCCCACCGATATCGATTCGCGCGTCGCCTGCAGTTTTTCCAATGGTATAAAATAATCTACTGCAGCGTCCAGATCGTTGCCAAACTCGAAAATGTTGCTCTCGGCAGTTGCCCCATCAAAGTCACGAATGAACCGCCGGAAGTCGCTCGGAAGTCGATGCCCAACCAGCGACTCGAAAGACGCAATTTGCGATTCAGACTTGTGGTTGTACCTAGTAAACGAAATCGTCATCTTTGGCTTCTTCTGTGTTTAATGACCGCTATACCGCCGGTGTGATTGACGGCTCTATGGAGGTCTGTTGGCACAAGTTGCATCGTTAGGCCATCCTCCGCGTGATGCCAAGTATAGCCCCTTGGTGTTCTCTCGAAGCCCGCCGCCTTGTTTGCGGCCGCGAAATCTCCTCTTCCCCCGGTAAGCATTGTCGAATCGTCGAATTTCACCGAAGATTTGGCGTATGGATCGAAGATAGGGAAACCCTGGTCGGTGAAGTCCACGCCGTCCGGATATTTGCTGGCCAGATCTCCCTTCAAGCAGTAATTTTCGCCCGCATAGCCGTAGTTTTGCGGGCGGCGTCCGTTGATTCGGGGAATTCCATCGTCTCCGATTGGGATATCGTCGCCAAGTTTGATGCCCCGCGCAGCTTTTGCGTCCACGGCGGCGTCGACGAGCTCACCGACAGCGCGCGCGCCAGATTTGCCAGCTCGACTCGCAATCGGCGCAACGCCAGCAGTCAGCGCGGTTGCTGTGGCCTCGCCAGAGAGTTGATTCTGTGCTTCGTCGATCAGATTGACATATTTCTCAGACTGATCTGAAATTCCCTTCTGCCGAGCAGCTTCTGTCAACCTGCCATTGTATACGTCAGTATGATCCAAACCGCCATAGATAACTGTTTTGTGACCTTTAAGTTTTCGCTGGGTACCAAACCAAAGTCTTGGGCCGGTGTCGTATACCGGTGTGACTGAGTATACTCCTGTTCCTCTTTTATAATGAAATGTAGATTCGCCCCACGAGGTTTCATAAGTACGCCATATGCTTCGATTGAAATCTTCTGATGCCAAGCCAAACGGATCGAAGTACATCAGCGGGTTGCCCTGCACATACTGGTACAGGTTCATCCCGTCCACATACCCCGCGGGGTCGCGGGTGATCCAGCGGCCCTCGCTCGGGTCGTAGTACCGGTTGCGGAACAGGTACAGGCCAGCGAGTTCGTCGTACAGCCCGCCGCCGTAGCCCACCGTGCCCGGCGCGTTCTTCCACAGCGAGCCGTCGGTCGGGACGCTCGTGCCGAATGAGATCAGCACCGCGTTGTGGTCATCGAGGTCGATGGAGCCGCTGCTGTCGGTATCGATCTGCGCGGCGTACCCGGAGCTGCCGATGGCGGCAGCAAAGTTCGTCATCACGGAATTCAGATCGTCGAGGTTCACCGAGCCGTCGCCGTTGATGTCGGCGAGGATCTGGCGTTCGGCGAAGCCGTACGGGCGGTAGCGGATCCGCTCGAGGCCTTCGGTCTTCAGGCGGAACTTGCTCTGGCCCGCGTCCCAGATCTCCTGGATCATGCCCACCACATTGTGGTTGCGGTCGGTCAGGGACCACCAGCGCTGCGAGAACACCCAGTCAGAGCCGGACAGCGTGCCGACCTGCACGGCGGCGAGCTCGTCCTGAGCCGTCGGGTCCCAGATGTACTGGACGACGGTGGAGGGTGTGCCGGAGGAGAAGTCGGTGCCCGAACTCTGCCAGTGCCAAGCGGCGGTTGTGAGGGAGGTGACATCGGCGGATCGCTCTTCGAGGAGCATCCAGTCGGGGTCGTAGTAGAAGCGTGTGCGAACGGTCGGGGTTGTCGAGGTTGTTTCGCTCGCGTTGCGCGTCGCGCGGAAGTTGTTGCCGAAGTAGGAGTACGAGGTCGCGACCTTTGCGCTGCCCCAAGAGCCGCCTCCGGAGCGGGTTTCGTACCCCACCTGGACGAGCCGGTTCCACGCGTCGTATTGGTAGACTCGGCGGTTCTCGACGCCCACGGCGTCGGCGAGTTGCTGGGCGACGAGATTGCCGGCATCGTCGTAGATGTATTCGCGAGACGAGGTTCCGGAGGGTGCGTCCACATCGAGACTCGTGATCTCGTTGGTGGCGTCGAATTGTCGGTCTTCATCTTCGGTGTTCGAGCCGCCGAGTTGGCGGACTCGGTTGATCCAGTTGCCGTTCGCATCGAGCGTCCAGTCCTGGCTGCCCTTGATGCCGGTTGTCAAGGGGTTCGCGCTGCGGACGGTCTTCACAAGGCGATCGATCTCGTCGAACGCGTAGGTCGTGTGACGGATGTCGGACTGCGTGCCCTGGCGGCTGTCGAGGCGGGCGACGATGTTGCTGGTCTCGTCGTACTGGTACTCAAGGTTGAAGAGGGCCGGGCGCGTGGAGGGGGTGTGGTCCCCGACAGACCAAACATGATGCGATACGCGTCCGAGCGGATCCAGAGCGGGGTAGGAGCCCGCTGATGTCGCTCCGGTGGACGGGTTGATCGTCCGGTCGCGCACGAGGAGCGGCGTACCGGTTGACTGGGTATCGACATCGCCGAAGACGGATTTCACCCGGCGGCTCGTGCCGAGATAGGTGTGCGAGATGCCTCGGGTTGCGGTTGACTGGTTCGGGAGTTCCCCGGCCCAGCGGATGCCGCTCAGACGGCCGATCTCGTCGTCAAGGGCTGTAGCATCGAATATGTGCTCGAGCGATGTTCGACCCGAGCCCGAGCGGGACTCGGTGGGGTACTTAACTGAGTCGAGGCGGCTGGTCCAGTTGTCGGAGCGGTCGATGTCCGCGAAGGTGTATTCCGTGAAATCGGTCTCGCTGTCGACAGGGCCGTGCTGCTCTTGGTAGAACCGGGTCAGGCGGCCGCGGTTGTCGAACTCGTTCTTGAGCTCGTTGACGACGATCTCGGTCGCGCCGTCCTTATTGAGACTCGTGATCCTCTCGACGCGCCCGAAAGAGTCGTACAAAGTCTCGATCACATTGATCTCGTCGCGGAGGTGACCGCTTGATGTCGGGGATGCCAGCAAAGCGGGATCGATTGATGCCGTCTCCTGCTTGATCCGACCGAGGCCGTCACGGGTCTGGGCGAGCGAGGTGCCGTTCTGATCGACACGCTCGACCTGTTCGCCGGCGAGGTTGAGGGCGAAGCGGACCACATCCGCGGCGGCATCGCTCGGTGCGCCGGTCGATGGATCCGGGTAGCGGACTTCGTAAAGGAAGCCGTTCGACTTCAGTTTGTTGGTCGACAGGGCCGGTGAGCCCGAGCCGGCGAGATACTGCTGGTAGTCGTAGACAAACTCCGTGACTTGGTGCTTTTCTTCGGACGCTGGGCCATCGAGGAGGTGTGCGACGCGGCGCACGATGCTGCCGGCACCGTCGTAGACCATCGAAGTGACCCGGTTCTTGTCGGAACCGGTCTCCGGATCTTTATCGTCGCGGCCTGAAACCACATAGTGGCCCTTGGTCGAGTTCCATTCGACGAGCAGATCACCCGAGGTCGGCTGGACATAGTTGTCGATGCTGGCGACGATGCGCCCGAGTGCGTCGTAGTAGGAGCGGTACTTGCGATCCTTGTTGTCGGTCGTGATGTGGGGGCGACCGATCTCGTCGTACTCGGTTTCGGTGACGACGACGTTGACGGACCGTGCGGGCTGAGACAGGCCGGGCGCGCTGCCCCCGGAGTCATACCCGGTCGAGTTTGTGCCATAGGAGGCGGACCAGAGCGGCCGGTTCGCGGAGTCGTAGCCGGTGGTGGCGTATGTGGTGATCGGATTTGCGCCGATACCGTCGCCGGTCGCATCGTGAGCACGCTGCTGGGTGGTTGAGCGAACTGGGAGTAGGCCGTTGCCGGTAGCCGAGTCATATTCGGTCGTGGAGATACTCAGGACCGGGGCGGCGACGCTCGCCGGGTTGCTCTCTACTGCGGTGGAGAATGCTACCGAAATGCCACGGGCTTCCTCGCCAGAAGTTGTGATCGTCCGTATGGTCCGTCCGAGCCCGTCAAAGGTGGGTTTGGAGATCGGACCATCCGCACCGACCGACGCGAGTACTCGGCCTTTGGCATCATAGAAGGTGTTCGATTCAGACCATTCGGTGATCGAAGAGTTTGGATCGAGAGCGGCTCGTGCTCGGTAGACGAGGCCACGAGGACCGTACAAAGTTTCGCTACGAGCAATGACGGCCGCGTTGGTCAGCGTCGTGGTATCGAGCGAGTCATTCCTCAGGTCGGTACGCAGACTATCCCAGAGCCCCCCGCCGAGAGCCACCAGTTCGCCCGGGCTGAAATCGATGGACTTAGTCGGGCGGTCGAGGTTGTCGAACTCACTGACCGACAGGGTTGTGTCCGGGAACGCCACGTCCCAGTCCCCGGTGCTCGGATCGACAGTGTACGACAGCCGCGCACGGTTGCGCCAATCGAAGATAGTCCGTGTGTCGCGGAAATCGAGGGGGGAATGGCTGACATATGTCCGTGTTGCCGATGCCAGGCCGTCACCAATATAGGAAATCGGGAACTCCCCGTTGGAGAATTCGATATCACGGACATCGTACGCCACAGTCGAGAGCAACTGGACCGTTGCACCGTTCGAAGACTGCTCGCCATTCGCGGCCGAGGTGGCAAGCGGATCCAGAGCGGTGAATGGGAAGTTGCTGACAGCAGCTTCGGTCACGCCGCCGGCCCATTGGGCCACAACTCTGTCTTTGATGTCGTATCCGGTGACGGTGAGTTGACGATCAGCGGACAGCGACTGCACGACGCGACCGTAGGCGTCGTAGCTGAAGCGCTCGGAGTAGACCCCTGGCGCCGGGCCACCGGGAGTTGTGGCGTTGTCGAGGTCGTGCCAGGTAAGTTTCTCACGGAGGTTGCCGGCCAAGCCGTAGACATGCGCTGTTCGGCTGTACTCAGCGCCAACGGAAACATCGGTCAGCAATGAGTCGAAGGCCGTGCCATCCCAACTTGCACCGGACACGGCGTAAGTGCTCGATTGGATGACGTTGTACGCCGCGTCAACCCACTGACGCGTCGCGGGGCCGGCAAACCCGGTATCGGCTGCCGGGGGCAGCGTCGTGACTTGAAGGTACGAATCCAGAATGCTAGAAGGCCACGGGTTTGAGACAGACGATGGATCGGTCGGCTCGCCCAGATACACCGGGATCTGCGACAACCGAAAATCCGTGGCGGTGACGAGCCCGGTCTCCGAAACCCGCAGTCGCGTGCGCCCGTGGACATCTACTTTGGCCGTGGTCGTTGCGGTGGGCTCCGAGCCTCCATAGGACGTCCAGTCTGCGGTGTACGCAGGGTCGGGCATCTGCCCAGACGGTATCGCGGTCGCCGGATCGGCGTTTCGTATCGCTTGGATCGCTACGCCGGTCAGGGTGTCGTAAGATGTCTCATTGACTCGCCCAGCCGCATCGGCTGTCCAGATTGCTTGCCCATACTGGTCGAACCCCACCCAACTGGATACTTGCCCGCCGGGTCCATTTTGTGTCGTCGATTCTCGGTTACTTATGGTTCCAATTCTCGTGATGCGTTTACGCACAAGCCCGGGGACAGTTTCCTCAGCGAAATCGGACTCGGTCTCTTCGTGGTGAGTGGTCGCGTAATGGTTGCCCTCGGTGGGAGATCCCGAAGGATTGGTTGGGTAGCTGCGCACCTTCGCCACAAGATCAAG
>CBFGVX010000074.1:0-15457 GCA_965652425.1 uncultured bacterium
ATCCCGATCTCCGGATTTCGGGATACTGCCCCTCAGTTTCCGCTCACCCATCGCGATGCGCCTCAGGACGCTCGCGACCAGTGCCTCGGGATTCAACTCATGCCAGTCCATACGCTCCGATCGCAATCAGAAGACACCCGTTTCATCGACGGCATGCCCGTCGGGTTCTCCAGTTTCGACCCCTCTGCCGGGACCGACCTGCTCGATCCCCCCGCCGAGATGGACGACGAGCCCGCCTGGACCCGGTCCCTCAGCCCCGTCGCCGCGCGCGATGAGGACGAAGATGAGGAATTCGACGATGAGGACGACGATGACCTCTGGGACGACGATGACGATGATGACGACGACGACGATTTCGAGGATGAGGACGACGACGACTTCGACGATGACGACGACGACCCGTTCACCCTCGACGACGACGACGACGATGATCTCTGATTGAGACGCGGGTTTTTTCGCCCAGCGCGGCCCGCGTCGGGACCCGATCCGTCGGGCCCTTCGCGTCCGTACCGGGTGGAGAAGCCATGCACGACGACCTCGATCGCCACGATCCCGACCTCGAACTCGTCAACGAGTACGAGGACCTCTACGACGCCGACGGCAACTACACCGGCCCGGATCGCAGAAAACCCTCCATCGGACCCGAGGCCCGCGGCTTCAAGGGAACCGTCGATCCCCGCTCCGGGCTCGATCGACGCGCGCTCTCCGGCGATACCGGCCTCGAGCGACGCCGGGGACCCGGACGCCGACGCACCGACTTCACCCGCTCCGCCGAAGAAGGCGAGATGACCCCGGAGCAGTTCCTGTTCCTCAAGGCCATCGAGGAGTTCAAGCGGGCCAACGGCAAGACCTTCCCCTCCTGGACCGATGTCCTCGAGGTGATCCGCCTGCTCGGCTATCGCAAGACCTGCCCCTCGCAGCTCACCCTACCCAGCGCCGACGACTGGACCGAAAAGCCCGACGCCCAGGCGGGTGTGCGGGACAAGCCCGGCCATCGCATGGCCGGCTGAGTCGGTCACTACGGGATATCGCCGCTCTGGGGTGCCACTGGTTGACCCGAAGGGCAACCAGTGCTCTGGGGTTCGGGTGCCACGGCTTGTCTCGCAAGCCGTGCTCCTCCAGTCAGTTCCCGCGATTACTTGTTCTCGTAGTACTCCAGATTGATCTGGACATACTTCTTCCACTCCGAGGGCAGGTCCTCTTCGGGATAGATCGCCTGCACCGGGCACTCGTCCACGCACAGCCCGCAGTCGATGCAGGTGTCCGGGTCGATGTAGAGCTGCTCGGCGGTTTCGTGATCCGAATCGTCCTTGGTCGGGTGGATGCAGTCCACCGGGCAGACCTCCACGCAGGAGGTGTCCTTGGTTCCGATGCAGGGTTCGGCGATGATGTGGGGCATGAATCAGACCTCGCAGATGCGAGTGGGAGGGTAGGGAAACCGAACGATTCCGTTCGGATCGGCCGGAGGCGGGACACCAACACACGCGTCCCCGAGATGCTCCTATCGGCAACCCGGGCGAACGCGGTTCACCCGCGCCGGGACTATAGAGCATCACGCCACTCGGGAAAGCCGATCCGACCGTCCCGATCGCCACACAGCGGAAATGATCCCCAGTCTCAGCGAAGCGAGACCCGAAGTCCTCACAAAAAGACAACCGGCGGCACCGTTCGATGCCGCCGGTTGAATTGGTTTTGGCGCTGCGGCGAGTGCTTTGAATCACCCGCCCGCTACGAGCCGTCGGCCCAACGAGAGCCGACGACCATGAGCGGACCGCGAACGGTCCGCCTGCTCAGCGGCTGGTCTTGCGAGATGCCTTGCGAGCGGTGGCCTTGCGGGCGGTTGCCTTGCGGGCAGTCGCCTTGCGAGTGGTCTTCTTCGCGGCCTTCTTGCGAGTGGCCTTCTTCTTGGCCGTCTTCTTCTTGGCGGCCTTCTTGGCAGGACGCTTCTTGGCGACGCGCTTCTTCGCGGTCTTCTTCTTCGCAGTCTTCTTCTTGGCTGCCTTCTTGGCGACGCGCTTCTTCGCGGTCTTCTTCTTGGCGGCCTTCTTGGCCGGGCGCTTCTTCGCCGCGGCCTTCTTGGTGGTGCGTTTCTTCGTCGTGCGTTTCTTCGCTGTGCGTTTCTTAGCCATGGCTTTGAAACCTCCCTTTGAGTTTCGGAGCTTCGGAGGTACAGATCGCCGTGCAGCGCCAACTGTGACAGCGATCGTGATATGGAAAACCATACCCGTATCGGAATTGTTCGGTCAAGCACTTCATCAAACTTAAGACTTCGTTCCCGACCCGGATCAATCGCCGGCCGATGCACCCTCCGGTGCGCCACCCGCGTCCGCGCCCTCGCGCGACTCGTCCGTTTCGCTCGGCGCCGGCTCGTCCACCGGTTCATCAACCGGAACAGGACCCGCCGCGTCGTCCTCCGGTGTGCGCTCGATCTCGTCGTCCGGCACACCCCCGCCATCGCCCGCAGCGCTGTCATCCTCGGTGCCATCGCCGCGCCGGATCGTCACGCCCTGGCGCTGCACCGTTTCGAGCTCTTCGAGCCGTTGCTGCTCTTCCTCGTCGCGACGAAGTTCTTCGAGAATCCGCCTTTTCGGGCTGGAATCGAACAATTCCGAGACCGAAACCCCGTTCACGCGGTTGTACAGATCGATCGTCTTCTCGTCCGAAACCGTCTGCTGCACCCTCGCCCGCACGATCCCCTTCGCCGGGTTGTACCAGAAGCCCGCGAGCTGCTCGTTGATCGCCACACGCTGCACCGGGTGGTCCAGCGCGTACTCCAGATCCGTCGCCACCTCCAGCCACGGGTGACGGGCGTTGACCATGCTGTTGCGGGGCGGGAAACCGTCGAACCACTTCGGATCGATCACATCCGGCCACCCGAATTCGTTCAGCGCGATCCGCTCGGTGGCCTTCAGGTACCGCATCCGCTGCCCGAGATCGATCACCGCGTTCCGCGTCGAGTCCACCATCTGGAACTCACGCTCCGCGGCGGCGCGATGGTACAGATACGCCCCGACGGCTCCCGCCAGGGCGATCACGACCATGATGTACCGCAGCCAACGCAAGCGCGTGACCTCCTCGGGGCAGCGATCGCACACCGCACCGTTTCAATCAGCGGCACTTTCATCGCTCAGGGATAGCCCGGTTCCACCAGCCCCGACGATCCGCAACCCGCCCCTGTCGGTTCTCCCGCCTGTGCGGGCTGTGACGCCCAGGGCTACACTCGCGTTCCAACCCCACTCTCGATCGCAGGACCCCACACCATGAGCGATATCCGGACCCAACGCCTGCCCAACGGCGCTCAACTGCTCACCGAACGCATGCCCGGCGTCCGATCCGCCGCCCTTTGCTGGATGCTCCCCCTCGGCACCGCTCGCGATCCCGAACGACAGATCGGTCTCTCCGCCATCCTCGAAGAACTGCTCCTCAGAGGCACGCAGACCGCCACCAGCCGCGAAGTCGCCGACGCCTTCGACACCCTCGGCGCTTCGCGCGGCACATCGACCGGCGTCCGGCACAGCACCGTCACTGCGCAGCTCCTCGGAGCGCGCTTGGATGCGACACTGCCCATGCTGGTCGATATGGTCCGCTCACCCCGACTTGGGGGAGACGATTTCGCCGAATCCCTCGAAGCCAGCCGCGCCCTCTGCCTCCAGTCGCTCGCCTCCATCGACGATGAGCCGCGCGACAAGGCCATGCGCGAGCTGCTTGCCGTCCACTACGGCGCGCCCATCAACCGCCACCCGCTGGGAACCAAGGAAGGCCTCACCGCCGTGGACGCCGCCTCCGTCGCGTCGCACTACGCCGCGAACTCCCGTCCCGAGGGATCGATCATCTCCGTGGCCGGTGATATCGATGCCGACGCGATCTACGAACGCCTCAGCGCCATGCTCGACGATTGGGAAGGCAAGCCCAACGACATCGCCCCCGATCATGCCGGCGTACGCGGCACGCACCACATCGAACAGAAGTCCAACCAGGTCCACATCGCCCTCAGCTACGACGCGCCCACCGAACTCGACGACCCGAACTGCTGGTACGAGCGCCTCGGCACCGCCGCGCTCTCCGGAGGCATGAGCGGCCGCCTCTTCACCGAGGTCCGCGAGAAGCGGGGGCTGTGCTACTCCGTTTACGCGTCATATTCCGGGGGCAAGCAGCACGGCATGGTCACCGCCTACGCCGGAACCACCCCCGAGCGGGCCCAGGAAACCCTCGATGTGCTCATCGGCGAGCTCAAGCGCATCCGCACCAGCGCCGGCGCGGTCGACGCCAGCGAGTTCGAACGCGCCCGCACCGGCCTCAAGAGCAAGCTGATCCTCAGCGGCGAGTCCTCCCGCGCCCGCGCCGCCTCGCTCGCCAGCGACTACGACCGCCTCGGGCGCTGCCGCTCGCTCGACGAGATGGCCGCCAAGGTCGACTCGATCTCCCTCGACCAGCTCAACGGCTACCTGCAGTCCACCCCGCTCGACCTGTCCAGGACCAGCGTGGTGACCATCGGCCCGGCCCCGCTCACGCTGAACGAGTGAGCGAACCGCCAGCGGGTTAGTCCGTCACCGCACTGCGCAGGGCTGTTTCAAGCCGTGCGATCCAATCGTCGGATCCCTCCGGACCGGTCGTGACCTGAAGTCGCCTTGAGAGCCGAGACTGCAGCGTCGGTGCAGACAGAACCTCTCCGTCAAGGGTCATCACCGCCTGGTTGCCGATGTTCTCGCCGGACCACTCGCGCATGATCTCCGTCCCCTCATCAGTCAAGGTGATGGACATCGCCGGATTCCCATTGGCATCGCGGGTACGCGAGTACTCGGCCACATGCTTCTGCGTCAGGAACGGCTCGGGGTTGTAGTAGACGGTCATATAGGGCATTTCGTACGACGCCGTGCGCGTCTCCGACGGGGTATCCGCGCCGGCGTGAACGCCGAAGCGGGATTCGGTGCTCGTGCAGCCGGACACCGCCGCCCCGGCGATCAGGGCGAGCGTGCAGATGGTGGATCGGATGTTCATGGGTTCTCCTCGTGGATAGGGTTACTCCTGATAGTAGGGAAAGCGGAGCCGGGGATTTCAGAGGTCGAGGATTTGGTGCCACTGGCGGCTTGTCCGCCAGTGCCGGGCGATCCGGGCCGCGGCTCGATCCGAACTCCTTTGACCTATAACGAACTGCCGACCGAGCGCAGATCAGGATTGTGAGGCCTTGCACTGGCGGACAAGCCGCCAGTGGCACCGGTGAACCCCGGATACGATCCTCCCACCCCCATCCGGAGCCGCCGCCATGTCCGAATCCAGCCGCCTCGAAGAATTCCGCGCCTTCCGCGAGCGGATGAACGCCCGCATCCTCGAGCAGAAGGATCTGGTCGTGAACCGGTTCTTCACGCTCGATTCCAAGGCCTACGAGGCCGGCGCGCTCGATGTGAAGACCAAGGAGATCGCCGGGCTCTCGGCCTCGCTGGTCCTGCGCTGCGATGACTGCATCGCCTACCACATCATCCGCTGCAAGGAAGAGGGCGTGACCGACGCCGAACTGTGGGAGGTCCTCGGCATCGGCCTGATCGTCGGCGGCTCGATCGTGATCCCCCACCTGAGGCGCGCCGTGGACCTGCTGGACGAGATCAACGCGGGGTCAGCCGCGACGAGTGCGAAACCCGACTGCACCCACTGATTCGCCTTCTTCGCCCGAAATGCGGGGATTCTCCCTTGTGCCGCGGCTCCGGCATGGCACAATACGAGCGGACGACTCGCCAATACCCCCCAGAGGGCCTCGATCATGGCTTCGGTCTGCTTTTACTTTCAGGTTCACCAGCCCTGGCGTCTGCGCCCGTACTCGGTGTTCGACACCTCGCCCCTGTACTTCGATGAGGACCTGAACAAGCAGATCCTGCTCAAGGTCACCGAGAAATGCTACCGGCCGATGACCCGGCTGATCCTCGACCTGATCGAGGCCAACAAGGGCAACTTCAAGGTCTCCTACGCGCTCACCGGCACGGTGATCGACCAGCTCCAGGCCTGGGCGCCCGATGTGATCGACCTGTTCAAGCGCCTCAGCGACACCGGCTGCTGCGAGTTCCTCGCCGAGACCGACCTGCACTCGCTGAGCTTCCTGTACTCGCGCGAGGAGTTCATCGAGCAGATCGAGGCCCAGACCCAGCGCATGCAGGACCTGTTCGGCCAGACGCCGACCGTGTTCCGCAACACCGAGCTGACCTACAACAACGATGTCGCCCACTTCATCAACGAGATCAAGAACCCCGACGGCACGCGCCGCTTCAAGGGCATGATCTGCGAGGGCGTGGACCGCATCCTCGATTACCGCTCGCCGAACTACCTCTACCGCCCGCCGACCACCGGCGACGGCCCGATCGTCCGGCCCGACGGCTCGCACAAGCCCTTCGCGCTGCTGCTCAAGAACTACCGCCTGTCGGACGACATCGCCTTCCGCTTCGGCAACAAGGGCTGGGAGGAGTGGCCGCTGAACACCGAGAAGTTCGCCAAGTGGGTGCACGACATCAACGGCGACGGCTACCTCTGCAACCTGTTCATGGACTACGAGACCTTCGGCGAGCACCAGTGGGCCGACACGGGCATCTTCGAGTTCATGGCCGACCTGCCCCGCGCGATCTTCGACCACCGCCCCGGCGAGAACCACTTCAACACGCCCTCGGAAGCGCTCGAGCAGTTCGAGACGGTCGGCGAATACGATGTGCCGCACATGATCTCGTGGGCGGACTCGGAGCGCGACCTCTCGGCGTGGCTGGGCAACGCGATGCAGAACAACGCCATCAGCGAGTGCTACAAGCTGGAGCGCCCGATCAAGGACAAGCTGCGCGAGGCGGTGCAGTCCGGCGACCAGATGGCCGTCCAGCACTACACCCATGTGCTCGGCGACTGGCGCAAGCTGACCACCAGCGACCACTTCTACTACATGTCCACGAAGTTCTGGGCCGACGGCGATGTCCACAAGTACTTCAGCCCCTACGACTCGCCGTACGACAGCTACATCAACTTCATGAATGTGCTGGACAACCTGCGGACACGCGTGGAGACGGTGGTTGGGGTGTGAGGTTTGGCATCCGCCGCTGCAGGGATCCGCTCGACGCGGATATGGCGTTTCGCGCAATGCCTGCTGATATTCAGGAGAAGTACCGTAAGAAGGCACAGCGGATGGTCAAGCGGCAGGATCTGCTCTGCCCGAATTGCGGCTACAACCTACAAGGATTGTTCGAGAAGTCCGACATGTTGCGCCCCTGTCCTGAGTGCGGCAGGGCCATTTCACCTGGCGCGGTCATTCTGGCTCGGTGCCACCCACGAAATCTGCATCTCTACAGACTGATTACGCTCCTTTCGGGACCGACGCATGCAATAGGTCTGCAAATAGGCATATCTGTGGCGCTTCAACTGAAACAACGCCCTGTTAGCTTGGTCGATGCGCTGTTCCGGTGTTGGTATGTCGCGATCCTGCTGCACTTGATTGTGCTGCTGTACAGCGGTTGGAGGATGCAACGCATGGAATGGCCGGCTCGCAATTCGTTCCTTGCCGCAGCGATCGCCGTTCTGTACACGACGGGGAATGTCATCACCTTTGTGATCACATGGCAACTGATCACAGCTTTGCGTACCCCATGAGGGGATGCCGAAATTCGCCCGCCGACGGCTTCCTTGACTTCTTGAATGTGCTGGACAACTTGCGGACGCGCGTGGAGACGGTGGTTGGGGTCTAACGAGACCCCAGGTCGCGAGCGTTTGATTGCTCCCTCTCCCCTTGCGGGCGAGGGTCGGGGTGAGGGGTTCGCGCCGAAGGTGCGAGGGGCTCTGGCTGAACGCGCCTCGACTGAATACGACGAGCAACCTTTCGGATCCGATCCGGCCCGCCCTGCGGATACCTGTTCGTGACCGCTACGCCGCCTGAGACCGCCACATCGCTCCCGCCGCAGCACCTGCAGGGCATGCACCTCTCGGCCGAGCACCGGGCGGCGGAAGAGAAGCGGGCACGCCGTCTTCGGGCGAACGCCCTCGAAACCTGCCCGCAATGCCTCTACGACCTGCGCGGGTCGCTCTGCGGCGATGAGCCGATGCGATGCCCGGAGTGCGCACGGATGGTGTCTCGCCCGAGCAACTTGCTGTTCTGGAGTAGCCGGAGTATCGAAGCGCGGTGTACTCGCTTTTCCGCCAGATGGAGCGGGTTCATTGCCGGAGTCCTTTTCTGGCTTATAGCCGCAGGTACTTTCAGCAGGTCATCAGATCGCATTTCTGTCGTATTTACTATGTTCTTCTGCTTCAGTCTGTTCCTGCTGGGCTTGCTGATAATCGTTCCGCTTTGCACAGTTGCGTACTTGTCGGCTCGAAACCCGAAGTGTCGGGCAGCGGTGTGGATAGCTCTTGCCGTGGCGAACCTTCTCGTTCAGACGACGATTTTCTGGTTGATGGCCGTAGCACTCGACTATGTTTCACGAACATATTGATCGGGCACGGATGCACCCATAGCACTCGTCGGTCGCTTGGTCAGTACCCGGGGCTCGCGCCCCGGGCTCTTGTTTCCCGCGGACGCTACCATCCCCCCATGCCCACCGTCGCCGTATCCCGTCCCCTCCACGGCCCCTTCGAAGTCCCCGGGGCCGAGGTGCGCATCGGGCCTGCCGGTGGCCAGCGCTCGCGCGATGAGCTGCTGAAGTTCATCGCCGGGGCCGACGCCGTCGTGAGCTGGGTGACCGAGCGCGTGGACGGCGAATTCCTCGACGCGGCGGGCCCTCAGCTCAAGGTCGTCTCCAACTACGCCGTGGGCTACGACAACATCGATCTCGACGCCTGCGCGAAGCGGGGCGTTCTCGTCACCAACACGCCCGACGCCGTGACCGAGGGCACCGCCGATGTCGCGGTCATGCACCTGCTTGCCGCGGCTCGCCGGCTCAGCGACGCCGAACGCTTCGTGCGCTCGGGCGAGTGGGCCAGGCACGGCATCCTCGGGCCCAGCGAGTGGCTCGGCCAGCCGATCGCCGGGCGGACGCTGCTCATCGTCGGGGCCGGGCGGATCGGCTACGCCACGGCGGTGCGTATGCTCGGCTTCGGCGTGCGCGTGCTGTACACGAGCCGATCGCCCAAGCCGACCTTCGAGCACGCGCCGCTCTGCGCGAAGCGGGTCACGCTGGAAGAAGGACTCGCCGAGGCCGACTTCGTGAGCATCCACACCCCCCTGACCGACCAGACCCGCCACCTGATCGGCGCGCCCCAGCTTCGCCTGATGAAGCCCACGGCGGTGATCGTCTCGACGGCGCGGGGCCCGGTCATTGATGAAGCCGCGCTGGCCGAAGCGCTGCACGACGGGCTGATCTTCGGGGCCGGGCTGGATGTCTTCGAGCGCGAGCCGCAGATCAGCGAGCGCCTTTTGAGCGCGCCGAATGTCAGCATGACCCCACACTTCGGGAGCGCGAACACGCACTGCCGCGCCCAGATGACCGCGCTCACCGCGGCGAACATACGCCGGGTCCTGGCGGGTGAGCCGCCCCTGAACCCCGTCTGCTGACCGTTAGACCGGCCCGCAAACACCATCAAAATATCCCCAAAACAGGGGTTCTATCGCCGCGTTAGCGCGCGCCGACTGGGCCGCGAAACTCGGGCACCCACCGACTTTTTGAAATTTTTTTCTCCCCGTGTTTCCTGAGGATCTGACCACTACCTCTCCGGATGTACCGCGCTGGCGCGCGCCGGGTGGGCCCGCCGGCCCCTAGGGCGATGGGCGTGTTCGTTTTCGCACGCCCTGCTCGCCCACCCCCAGCAGGACGCCGCCGATGCACCTTCCACCCACCGCCCGGACCCCCGGTTCATCCCTCTCACCGACCGACCTCGCCCCGCTCTTCAAGGCCCACGACCAGCACGCCCGCCCGCGCTACGAGCGGTTCTGGGCGTACTACCGCAACGAGCTGCCCGTCCGTGCGGCTCAACGCTCCACCTGCGCCACCTCGCCCCGCGCTGCGCACCGCCCCGCGCAGGCCATGGGCCTGCCCGACCGCTTCTCGCGCCCGGTCGAGTCGTCGGGCGAGCCGCGCGAGATCGTCATCGAGAACGACATCGCCTGGCGCATCGACGCCATCACCGACTTCGTCTTCGGCAGGCCGTACACGCTGCACTCGTCCTCGCCCGATCGCGCTCTCGCCTTTTCGATCGAGCACGCGCTCGAAAGCGTCTGGGAATCCTCCGGTGGGCTGAGCATGCTCCAGACCGGCGCGACGCTGGGAGCGGTGCACGGCCACATCGACCTCTTCGTGCGCACCGAAGCGCTCTTCGACGCCGCCCCCGGCATCCGGCGCGCCCTGCGCCGGGCAGCAGACGACACCGAGCGCGAGGCCGTCCTCGCCGCCGCCGCACGGCTGATCACCATCGAACCCATCGCGGCTCCCCGGGGGGTGCCGGTGCTGGATCCGCGCGACTACCGCCTCCTCCGCGCGTACGCGCTGCGCGACCACTCACGCGCAGCGGATGATCTCGCCGGCACCCCCCCCGGCGCCCCCTGGGACGAGCGAAGCGGCCCGATCGCCCGCCTCACCGGCGCGATCCGGCGCGCTGCGTCATCCGCCGCGCCCGACGAGCGCTACACGCTTATCACCCCCGCGCGCACCACCGAGTTCGACGGCCCCCGCGCCCTGCGCAGCACCGACCACCCGCTCGGCGAGCTACCGATCGTGCACATCCAGAACTCGCCCCAGCCCTTCCGCTACGACGGGCTCAGCGATGTCGAGCCGCTGATCGCGCTGCAGGACGAACTCAACACGCGCCTCAGCGACCGCGCCCACCGCGTCACCATGCAGAGCTTCAAGATGTACTTCGCCAAGGGCTTCGACACGCCCGAGGACCTCGCCGTCGCGCCCGGGCAGATCTGGTCCACCCACAACCCCGACGCCGAACTCCACGCCTTCGGCGGCGACGCCCACACACCCTCCGAAGACGACCACATCACCCAGATCCGCGAGGCCCTCGACAAGGCCTCCGGCGTCTCGCCGCTCGTGCTCGGCCTGCTGCGCGCGAAGATCGGCCACCTGTCCTCCGAGAACGCGCTGCGCATCACCATGATGGGCGTGCTCTCCAAAACCGCCCGCCGTCGTCAGACCTGGGCGGCGGGCATCACCAGCGCCTCGCGCCTCGTGCTGCTCGCGCTCGACCGCGCCGACATCCTGCGCACGACCGAGCGCGACCGCGAACTGACGATCCGCTGGCCCGACCCGCTCCCGCCCGACGAACTGCGCCGACTGCAGGCCGCGAAGCTCAAAGCCGAACTCGGCGTCCCGCGCGAGCAGGTGCTGCGCGAACTCGGCTACGGGCATCTCACAGACGCGGACTCGACCTCTCTTCCTCCTTCTCCCCTTGAGGGAGAAGGTGGCAGCCGGTCGCAGACCGGCTGACGGATGAGGGGGCGGTCCGAATCTTCCAGCGAGTCGACCGCTCCGGGTGGCATGCTCAAGCTCGCTTGAGCATGGACCCCAGCAACGCAGCCACATGCTCAAACAAGTTTGAGCATGCCACACACACCACCTCCACTCCAGAAAGGAACCCATGTCCAAAGACCCCACCAAACCCGGCGATGAGAACCCCGATCCGCGCATCCCCATCGACAACAGCGCGGGCCCGGGCGCCCCAACCCTCGCCGCCACCGTCGATCCGAGTCCCACCGCCATCCGCGCGGCCACCACCGACTCCGACGAACCCAGCGACCCCGCACCCTCCATCCCCGCCCTGCTCGAGCGCGTCGGCGAACTCGAATCCGCCCTCGCCGCGCTGCTCGACGACCTCGCCGTCGCGCTGCCCGACCTGCGCGCCCCCGCGCCGATCCCGAGCACCGCCCCGTCCCCCTCGGGCGCGTACGCCCTCCAGCCCGCGCCCGCCGCGCTCGACACACTCCGCGAGCGCGCCACCACCGGCGACCGCGCAGCGCTCATGCGCTACCTCCGCCTCCGCCGCTCCTGATCCCTCGCTCCTCACCACCCACACCGTTTCCAGAAAGGAACACACCCCATGGCCTTCACCGGTAAATCCACCTACGCCGCCGGCTCCACCCTGCCCGAGATCGCCGAAGATGTCGCCGACCTCATCGGCATCGTCAGCCCGCACGAAACCCCGCTGCTCGACCACCTCGGCGACCCGCGCACGACCGCGCGCAGCACCGTCCACGAGTGGCTCGAAGACACCCTGCTCCCCAACACCGACGCCATCAACCAGGCCTCGTTCACCCCGAGCGCCATCGCCGCCACGCAGTTCGCCGTCGACAACGCCGGGCGCTTCCGCGTCGGCGACCAGATCCGCGCGAACAACTCCGCCGAAGTCATGATGGTCACCGCCATCACCGGCTCCACCCTCACCGTCGTCCGCGGCTACGGCGGCACCACACCCGTCGCCCTCGCCGACAACATGACCCTGCACATCCTCGGCAACGCCGCGCTCGAAGGCGCCGGCAAGCCCGACGCACGCTTCACCACCCGCGCCCGCAAGCGCAACTTCACGCAGATCTTCACCGCCCCCGTCGATGTCTCCGGCTCCCAGCTCGCCGTCGACACCATCGGCGTCGCCGACGAGCTCGACTACCAGAAGCAGCAGCGCCTGCGCGAGCTGCTCCGCGACCTCGAGAACTGCGTGATCAACGGCGTCGCGCCGTCCTCGAACCCCGAGGGCTCGGCCTCCGTCCGGCGCACCATGAACGGCATCCTGCCGCAGATCGCCACCAACATCTTCATCCCCGGCATCGACCCGCTGCCCGAAGGCGATGGACCATCCAGCAACCTGCTCACCGAGCCCATGCTCAACGCCGCCCTCCGCGCCGTCTGGGAGCAGTCCGCCGGAACCATCGACACCATCGTCTGCTCCGGCGCGCAGAAACGGCGCATCAACAGCTTCACCACCGCCGTCCGCGGCTACGAACCCCGCGATACCACCTACCGCGACCTCATCAACACCTACGAGTCCGATTACGGCGTCTGCCGCGTCGTCCTCTCGCGATGGGTCCCGACCGACACCGTGCTGCTGCTCGACTCCTCGCGCATCAGCGTCCTCCCGCTGTCGGGCCGCTCGTTCCACTACAAGCCCCTCGCCGCCAGCGGCGACAGCGAGTCCGGCCTCGTCCTGGGCGAGTACACGCTCCAGCTCATGAACGAGAACGCCCACGCCGCCATCCGCGCCCTCGGCGTGGGATGACTCTTCTCCTCCTTCTCCCCTTGAGGGAGAAGGTGGTCGCGCCAGCGACCGGATGAGGGGTCAGCCGCGCAGCGGCTGCAACGCCTCTCTTCTCAGGTGGGGCAGGCATTCCTGCCTGCCCTCCCTTTCGCACAACACACCACCCAAGGAACCACACCATGTTCGCCACCGACCGAGACCTCTGGATCCTCGAACCCCGCCTCTTCGACGACATCGCCTTCAGCGCGCAAGCCCGACTCGTCAACCAGCCCTGCACCGTCGCCTCCGGCTCCACCCAGCTCGCCTTCACCGCAGTCGATCTCGAATCCCTCGCCCTCACCCCCGGCATGGTCATCGCCCTCGCCGGCTACGGCCGCTTCGAGATCACCGCCGTCGTCTCACCAACCACCCTCGCCGTCTCGCGCCTCCGCGCCTCTTCCGATGCGCCCGCCATCCCCATCCCCGTCCCCGACGACACCGCCGCCAGCGCGACCGTCCTCACATTCGCCCCGCAGCTCGACCTCGCCCACCGCTCCCTGCTGGCCCTGCTCGGCATCGAGCCAGGCCCGCCGCCCGAGTCCCCGCTCCCCGGCACCGTCTACGCCTCGCAGATCACCAACCCCCACGCCCTCGTGCGCGCAGAGGCCCTCGCCGCGCTGCACCTCATCTATTCCGCCGCCAGCGCCCTCGCACCGAACGGCACACTCCACACCGACCGCGCTGCCATGTACGCCGACCGCGCCCGCGCCGAGCGCACGCGCATCAACGCCCACCTCGACCTCAACGCCGACGGCCTCCCCGACACCACCCGAAGCCCATCCGCCACCCGCCTCCGCCGCGCCTGATTCTTCTTCGGTGGCACCGGTCTCCGACCGGTGCTCTTCCTCCTTCTCCCCTCGCGGGAGAAGGTGGCCGCGCAGCGGCCGGATGAGGGGGCGGCCCGAACCTTCCCTCATCACAAGCACCAACCAGGAAACCCACCCCATGCTCCTCCTCCACCCAACCCACATCACCCTCAACACCACACCACTCCCCGCCGTCACCGCCATCGCCATCTCCCGCAAAGCCAAATCCCTCCTCACCGACTTCACCGACACCGGCCCGCACCCCACCTTCGCCGATGTCCCCGAACGGCTCACCACCATCACCATCACCCGCCACCTGCCCGAGCCCGACGACGCCGGCGCAGCGATCTCCCCCGGTGACCAGCTCGACCTCGCCTTCACCGCCAGGCGCACCCCCGACGCCCCACACGCCCTGCGCTTCAGCGCGCGCATCGTCCTCACCGCCATCGAGTCCGCGCTCTCCGAATCCAAAGCGCTCGCCCAGACCATCACCGCCGTCGCCGTCTCCACCACCGGCTCCACCGACCCGCTCACCATCGAACCGGTCTCCACCCTCGCGCAAGGAACATGACCATGGCCTCCTTCTGGACCTTCAACTTCGACACACTCGGCCCGCACCGCCTCGCCCTCGGCGGCCTCGGCCGTGCCTGGACCTGGCCCTACGGCAACTCCGGTCTCCCCTTCACCGACGACCTCGGCCCGCGCGAACTCACCATCACCCAGACCGGCCGCCTCGTCGCCGCATCCGAACCCGCGCTCTGGACCACCATCAACGCGCTGCGCGCCGCCGCCGAACTCCCGCGCAAAGCCACCCTCATCGGCACGGGCGGCCAGGCCTGGTCCGACATGACCCTCATGCGCTTCACACCCGTCGGCCCCATCGACCGAGGCCGCACATGCTCCCTCGCCTACTCCCTCACCTACATCCGCATCAACATCTGACGCTTGTCTTCAGGGTGGGGCAGGCATCTTGCCTGCCCTCTTTCCTCCTTCTCCCCTTGCGGGAGAAGGTGGCTGCGCAGCAGCCGGATGAGGGGTCAGCGACGAAGTCGCTGCCTCTTCTCCGCCTCCTCCTCTCCTCACCACACAAAAAGGACCACCACCATGCTCGAACCCGAATCCCTCATGCAGTTCACGTCCCTCGGCAGCGCCGGCCTCATCGCCGCCATCTGGTTCATCGAACGCCGCCACTCCGAACTCCGCGACAAGCAGCTCACCGAGTCCCACCAGCGCATCCTCGAACAGCGCACCCAGGTCGACGCCCTCATGGAAGTCGTCCGCGAGAACACCCGCGCCATCACCGCCCTCGAAACCGGCCAACGCGCCCTCGCCGACAAACTCACCAACCCGCCCCAGCGCCTGGGTGCCACGGGTTGACCAAAGGGGTGACATGGCCGCCCCTTGAGGCGGCTATGTCTTCCTCTGCTCCTTCCTTCTCCTCTGGGATCTCTACTTCCTCATCTGAAAATGCT
>CBFGVX010000075.1:0-14751 GCA_965652425.1 uncultured bacterium
CGGTACCCCTCGCGCTCGCAGAAGCCCCTCAGGATCACCTCATCGCCGTCTGCAAGGAACTTCCGCTCCTCACCGGTCGGCAAGCTGATCGGCGTGCGCTGCGTGCCGGGAACCGGGTTGTCCTTGTCGCCGTCCCAGGTCAGCTCCAGCAGGCAGCCGCGGGCTTCGCGCGATGGTCCCGACACCGTTCCAGAGCCGAGCAGGTCGCCGATCTGCATGTTGCAGCCGCTCGACGAATGGTGCGTCAGCATCTGCGCGATCGTCCAGTACATGTTCCTGAAGCTGCCTCTGCTGATCCGCACCGGGTCGATGCCCTGCTCGCGCATCTTCGCCGACGACAGGTACACCTCCAGCGTCACATCCACCCCCCCGCTCTCGCGGTTGGCTTTGCTGTCGAGGTGCTCGAGCGGCTGCGGATCGCCCTCGGGCCGCTTCTCGGCTTCGCAGCGGAACGGCGCGAGCGCTTCCATCGTCACCACATACGGGCTGATCGTCGAGGCGAAGTTCTTCGCGAGGAACGGGCCCAGCGGCTGGTACTCCCACTTCTGGATGTCCCGCGCCGACCAGTCGTTGAGCAGGCACATGCCGAAGATGTGGTCCTCGGCGTTGTCGATCGAGATCGGCTCGCCGAGTTCGTTGCCCTTGCCGACGAAGAAGCCCATCTCCAGCTCGTAGTCCAAGAGCTTGCACGCCTCGAACGACGGCGCTTTGCCGTCCTCGCTCGGCGCGAGCTGACCCTTCGGCCGGCGCACCGGCACGCCGCTCGGCACCACCGACGACGCCCGCCCGTGGTACCCCACCGGGATCCACTTGTAGTTCGGCAGCAGCGGGTTGTCCGGCCGGAACATCGTGCCGACATTCGTCGCGTGGTGCACCGACGCGTAGAAGTCCGTGTAGTCGCCGATCGGCAGCGGCACGAGCAGCTCATCGTCGTCCGCCGGCACGACGATCTCGTCCACCTCAGGATGGTCCTTCAGCTTCGTGTTGCCCTTGGCCAGCAGCTTCTGCAGGTCCCGACGCACCGCCGGCCAGTTGCCAGACGCGACCAGGTCCTCCAGATCGAACAGCGCCCAGTGCGCGGCATCGAGGCCCAGATCATCGGCCAGAGCCGCGATGTGGTTCAGGTTCACGAACTTATCGCCGACCCGCGTCACGATGCTCTGCCACACCTCGCCGTCGTGCTCCGCCGCCCGCGTCGCCAGGGGCAGGTTCTGCAGCGGGAAATCCGTGGTCGGATCGTTGGCGGACTCGATCCAGGATTCGAGCTTCGGATCGTGCGTCTCGTCGATTCTGGCGGGCATATCGGCTCCTCGGTCGTTGGAATCAGGGTTGATACGCACAGGGTACCCCGCACCCCGAGCCCTTGCCGAGCCGAAACGCCCGCATCGCGCAGTACCATGACCCGCTCACTCCCGCACTCCAGCCGCACCGCACCCATGAACCGCACCACACGCAGCGAATCCGAAGCGACCCGCCTCCGCCGCGCCAGAGACCGGCAGCGCGAGCTCCTCGAACAGTTCGATGGGAGCTCCGGTCGCAGCGCAGACGAACCGGAAGAGAGTCTGCGCCGATACCTCGCGCTCCTCTGGCCGTCCTTCGTGCTCATCCCCCTCTCGCTCGCAGCAGCCGCGGCGGACATGCAGGGCACCACGCTCGTCATCGCCGGCGGCTTCGTCGTGTGGATGCTCTGCATCGCGATCCGCGAGCGCAAACGATCGAAGTGGTTCCTCGTTCCGATGTATCTGTTCCTGCTGCTCTACATGTGGATCATGTACTACCTGGTGGTCGTCGCCGCGCTCAGCGAAACCAACCCGTTCGAAGGGCTGCTCAGGAACTTCATGTAGACGATCGCGATGCGAGTACATGAAAACACTGGGAAAACCCCTATATTCCAGCCCAAAATGACCGAATTGCGTCCGCGTCACACGCGATGCACCGCATGAAGCGCGGCTACTCTTGAACATGCGTCACTTCGCACAGGTTGACGCTCCGCGCACCGCACGCGCAGTGCGCGGCAGAACTGTCATCGAAGACCAGAAAGAGAGATACCACCATGAAGACACTATCCGCCTCAGCCCTCTGCGCCATCGGCCTCGTGCTCGCATCCGGAGCCACCGCGACCGCCCAGAGCACCACCCTCACCGGCATCACCGACTTTGACATGTCCACCGTCTTCCGACCCTTCCTCCCCAGCTTCCCCGATCGCAACGCGATCACCACACAGGCCCGCTGGCAGGTCAACGGCGATCAGACCGGAACCCTCGGCACGCTGGGCATCTTCACCGTCTTCGATATCGACGGCGCATCGGTCCGCCCCGAAGGCGGTGCCGCCTCCGTCGATAACCTGATGTTCAACATCTTCCCCGCCGTCAACTCGATCACCGGCTCCGGCGGAATCGCCGGCGCCGGCGGCGACCTCAGCATCTACTTCACCACCAGCGACGCCGATGTCCTCGATGACGAGAGCGGCATCTTCTTCAACAACGGCGGCGGCACCGACCCCACCGGCCTCGGCGATCAGTTCGAGAACCTCACCCTGATCTCCTCCGAGTTCCAGCCCGGCGGCATCTACGACATCACCCGGAATGCCGACCTCAGCGCCATCGCCGCCACCCTCGTCGAGCGCATCAACAACGGCCAGAACCTGCGCTTCATCATCGCCAGCCAGACCCCCGGCTTCAACGCCAACTTCGGCACCGGCAACGAGGACACCTCGAGCAACTTCGACTTCTTCGGCGAAGCCCCGACCGTCATGTTCGATGTGACCGCCATCCCGGCCCCAGGCAGCGCTGCGCTGCTCGGCCTCGCCGGTCTCGCGGCCGTCCGTCGCCGCCGCTGATCCTCTTCGATCCCGACCATCAACGAAAGCCCCCGCTCAGCCGGGGGCTTTTTCGTGCATTCAGACCTTGGACTTCTCCAAAAGCCCCATCCCCATCAGGTCCTCGATCGGCTCGGTGAACGAGCAGGTCCCCACGCTGATCGCGAAGCTCTCGCGCACCCGAGACAAGCGCGCCGTCGGTACGAAGTGCTCGTGCCAGGTCAGCCCGGTATCGGTGAAGATGAACGATTTGGGATCGGTGTCGCTGACGATGTCGTGCAGCTCGTCCGCCCCCAGACGGTTCACCCGCGCCATCGCCGCCGCCGTGAACACATTCAGGAACCCGTGCATCGTTCCTCGCGGCGAGTCCTTCTCGTAGGTCAGCGCCCGCTCGGAGCGGATGGGGTGGTGCAGCCCGGCGGTGAACTTGAAGCTCACCTCCGCCGCCGCGCAGTTGGCGATGAAGCGCGCCACCTCGCCCACCGAGGGGATCAACTCGGGCGTGACCCCGCCGCAGCGGATCTTCGCCCTCGCGCCGGTCCCCGCCATCGCCGCCAGCAGCCCCCGAAGGTCCTGCCGGTGGTCCAGCTCGATGAACGGCTCGAGCTGCTCGGGGACCACCTTCATGATCTTCTCGATCTCGGCGACCGTCGACGCCTTGAGCTCGATCACATCGATCACGCACCGACCGGCCGGCGCCACCGTCTCGTGGTGGTCGTTGAAGCGGAAGATGGTGTCGATCTGCTCGGAGAGGTTCTCCAGCGACACCAGACCACTGAGTCGCCACGGATCGTCCGTCTCGCCCTTGGGCAGCAGCCCGGACGCCGCCTGCTCGAACGCCTCGACCTTGGCCACCGGGCAGACGAACCGCCCCAGCATCCAGCGATGGTCCGAGCCGAAGTACCGCGCGTAGTTCTTCACCGCATCGGCCATGTCCACGCTGCTGGGCGGGAACAGCCCGGCGTAGTCGAACATCTCGTTGAGCAGCGTACGAACGCTTTCCATAGCGCCGAACCCTTCGTTGGAATCGTGGAGGCGGACCCAGGCGATCAGGCGTTCGCGGGCGTACCGGCGAACAGGTCGTTGAACCGGCGCGTCGGGCGGTTCTTCCACAGCCCGCGATGGTACGCGTCGGAGGCGACCAGCGGGAACATCGCCGTCAGCTCGCCGAAGACCATCTGCTCGTGAACCACATCCACCTTGCCCCAGCTGCACGCCTCGCGCAGCGTCGAGCCCGACAGCGCACCGTCGCGCGAGTCGGCCACGGTGAACTGCACGGCGTACTTGTGCATCGCGACCTCGTCGGTCGTCTCGATGAGGCCCTTCTCCTTGAGCAGCTCAGCCGCGACGACGATGTCCTGCGCAAAGTTCTTCGGCACGCCGCCGGCGAGCATGAACAGCCCGGTGTCGGGGTTGGCGATCTTGATCTCCGTCAGCTCGCGGAAGTCCGCGCCTGAGTCGATCGCGACGAAGGGCTTGCCCTCGGCTGAGCGCTTCTTCTGGTGCAGGACCACACCGAAGCCCGCCGAGCAGTCGCTGAACGCCGGCACGAACACCGGCACGCCCCGCTTGTGGCACTCCAGAACGATCGAGCGGTTGCCCGGATGGTTCTTCTTCAGATACGCCCCCATCGCGTCCACCACGGCCCGCGAGCTGTGCGCCCCCGGCTCCATCGAATCGAAGATCTCGGCCATCGTGTCATCGCAGATGCGAAGCTGGTCCTCGTCGATGTAGGTGTCGTAGATCCGGTCGATCGCCAGAGACTGGAGCGTCGGGTCATCCACCACCGGCGCCTCGGGCGAGCCGGGGGCGATGTAGTGACGGAAGCCCAGGCCCTCGAAGAAGTCCTGGTCCACGATGTTCGCGCCCGTCGCCACGATCGCGTCGATCATGTTGTGCTCGACCAGCGCCAGGATCGCCTCCTTCATGCCCGCCGAGATCAGCGACCCCGCCAGCGTCAGGATCACCGCGCAGTCCGTGTCGGCCAGCATCCGGTTGAAGATCTCACCGGCGTGCGCGAGGTTCCGCGCCTGGAACGCCGTCTTGCCGTACGCGTCGATGATCGGGCGAGCGTCGAAGGATCGGATATCGACATGCTCCACCGGGTTGGCGAGCAGCTGGGCTTTGGTCGGCTTGGTCATACTGTTCTCTCCTGCAACTGAATCCGGCGATCGCCGGGGGATGGATACGAAAACTCGTCACGGAACGGTTCGGACGGGGAGTCCCTACTCCAGGTAAGTGTAGCCCTCAAGCCCGCGCTCGTAGAAACGCATCAGTTCGCGCCCCTCGTCGAGCGTCATCTGGCCGGACTTGGTCGCCCGCTCGATGTCCTTGCGGATGTCCTTCTTCAGGCCCTCGGGGTCGTACTGCACATAGCTGAGCACTTCCTTGACCGTGTCGCCCTCGATGTACTCGTCGATCGAGGGATGGCCGTCCTCGTCGATCGAGATATGCACCGCGTGCGTGTCGCCGAAGAGGTTGTGCAGGTCGCCCAAGACCTCCTGATACGCACCGACCAGGAAGATCGCCAGGTAGTACGGCTTGTGCCACACGCCACCCGAGGACTCCTCGGGGTCGGGGTTGACCTCCAGCTTGTGCAGCGCGAGCGCGTGGCGCGCATCGCCGCCCTCGGGTGAGCAGAACCGGTCGATCTTCCCGTCCGAGTCGCAGGTGATGTCCGCCAGGATCGCGCGCCTCGTCGGACGCTCGTCGAGCCGGTGGATCGGCATGATCGGGAACAGTTGGTTGATCGCCCACGAATCGGGCAGCGACTGGAACAGACTGAAGTTGCAGAAGTAGATGTCGCTGAGAAGGTCCGGCAGTCCCTGCACCGTCGACGCCAGATCCGGATCCCGGTCCGCCGCAGCGAGGATCGCCTGCCCGGTCGCCCAGAACAACCGCTCGCACACCGCCCGCAGCGGCAGCGTCAGGTAGCCCATTCCGAACAGCGTGACCGACTCATCGCGTGCGGTCATCAGGTCGTGGAACACTTCGTACAGGTCCGCGCTGCCCCGGCTGCGCTCGTACGCGTCCAGCAGGTCCAGCAGCGGCTGCGGGATCTCCTCGCCCTGCTCCTCCTCCTTGGCGATCGTCGCTTTCACCCACGGCAGGTTGGGGTCGGCCCCGAACTCGCTCGCGCTGAGCACATCCGTCACGAGGATCGAGGAATGCGCCACGAGCGCCCGACCGGACTCGGAAAGGATCTTCGGGTGAGGCACGCCCACCTCGCCGTCCGGACGCCTCGCCTGATCGCACACCGCCTTGATGCGGTACACCACATCGCTGGCATACTCCTCCAGCGAGTAGTTCATCGAACTCGACCAGCTCGACTGGCTGCCGTCGTAATCGACGCCGAGCCCGCCCCCGATGTCGATCGTGTCCAGCCCGGTCGCGCCGAGCCGGTACAGCTCGCAGTAGATGTGCGCCAGCTCGCTGACCGCCGTCTTGATCTGCTTGATGTCGCAGATCTGGCTGCCGACATGGAAGTGCACCAGCTTCAGGCAGTCCTCCATGCCCTCCTTCTTGAGCCGCTCCAGCAGTTCGAGCACCTGCGACACATGCAGCCCGAACTTGCTGCGCATGCCGCCCGAGTCCTCCCACTTGCCCGCTCCCCGCGCCGACGGCTTGATCCGCACACCGATCCGAGGCCGAACGCCGTACTGCTTCGCATGCTTCAGAATCAGCGTCAGCTCGTGCACCGATTCCACGACCGGCGTGATGTTCCGCCCAAGCTTCGTCGCCAGGATCACCGTCTCGATGTACTCATCGTCCTTGAAGCCGTTGCAGACGATCGGCATCGTTGCGCTGTCGCCGTTCAGGCGCGGAGCCGTCGTCAGGCCCAGCACCGCCAGAAGCTCCGGCTTGCTGCCCGCCTCCAGCCCGAAACCGATCGCGCTTGCGAAATCGCGCAGCTCCTCGCACAGCGCCCGCTGCTGGTTCACCTTGATCGGGTACACGCAGGTGTACCCGCCCTCGTACTCCATGTCCTTCATCGCGCTGTCGAACGCACGACGGATGTGCCGCATCCGGTGACCGAGCATATCGCTGAAACGCAGCAGCACCGGCGTGTTGATCCCCCGCTTGACCAGCCCCGAGATCATGCTGTGCAGGTCCACCGAGCTTTCAGGATCCGAGGTCGGACAGACCTCCAGCGTCCCACGCTCGGAGACCCGCACATACCCGTTGCCCCAGCCGGCCACGCCATACAACTCCGCGGCGTCCCGGATCGACCACCCCGCACCCGTCTCCGACGGGGCTTTCTCGCTGCTGATTGCACTCACGGGCGAACGCCCTCCGGTTGACAGGGAATTGGAACAGGTTCGAACCGGGCGTTCGGTAGCGCTCTCCGGACGGATCATTTTACCGCCCTATTCGTTGTCGCGCAGCGCAGACGCCGTAAAGCTCTTGCCGGTCGTCTCCGGGTCCCAGGTCCACGCCGGTCCGCGCCTCCGCTCGTAGTCCGACCACAGCTCGAACCAGTACGCCCGGAACCGGTGATCCCCGAACCGCTCGTAGTGCTCCTCGACCCTGCGACGAAGCTCTCGCTCCGGCCCGTCCATGCCCAGAAACGAGCGGGCATGGCGCATCGTCTCGGTGTCCACCGGCAGATGCCCGTACCGCCCGAGGAGCTGCATGATGTTCGACGCCGCGTACGGACCGATCCCCGGCAGGCCGAGAAGCTGCTCATACACCTCAGTGTCGGCGCGCCCCTCGTCCTCCAGCCCCGCAACCTCCGGGGCATCCTGCGCGAACAGGCGCGCCAGCTCGACCATCCGCACATCCCGGTATCCCACCCCGCATCGCGCCCGCAGCGTGCCCGGCCTGCGCCGGGCCAGTTGCCCCGCTCTGGGGAACGCCGGATTGATCACTTCGCACAGCCGCTCGTTCATGCGGATCGTGCTCGTCCACGCCACATTGCAGCTCGTGACCGTCTTGATGACATCCTCGAACAGCGTCGGGCTGCGAAACAGCCGCGCCCTCCCCGACTTTCGAAACGGCCTGGCGATCCTGTGGAACTCGCGCACACCGTCGTCGTCCAGATTCAGCATCCGGGCGACCAGGCGCTTCACCTCGCCCGATTGGGACCGATCCAGCCGCCGGTCGCAGCGGACACGGACCGGGCCGCCCGGCTCATCGCTGGGCTGATCGATCAGCAGCCGCACCGTGCACCACGACCCCGAACCGCCGACTTCCAGTGTCCGGCCCAGCACCCCCGCCGCCGGATCCCAGCGGTTGGGAGCGAGCAGGAAGTAGCCGTACGAGCAGACATCGCGCCGGAACAGGTAATCATCCGGAACCGGAACCCGCAGCACCGATCCGCGCTGCGCCCCCTCCCGCTCAGGCACGAATCGCGGTCCCGACCTTCGGGATCAGGTAGGTCGCGATGTTCACGCACAGCCGATCGCCCAGTCGTGCGAACATCTCGTACTTGGTGTCGGCGTGCTTGGCGAACTCATCGGTCGTCATGCCCGCGGCGTGCAGGTCCGACCTCGCATCCGCCAGCAACTCGTTCATCATCGGGCGATCCGCCTCGAAGTGATACTGGAACCCATAGGTCCGCATGCCGACCCGGAACGCCTGGTTCGCGCAGTTCTGCGACTTCGCGAGCTGCACGCCGCCGACCGGGAGCTTGGTCACCTCGTAGCGGTGCAGAGAGAACTGGGGAGACTTCCACGCGATCCCCGTCAGGATCGTGTCGGTGTGCGCCACCGGCAGAAGGTCCACATCGACGAAACCGGCTTCGCGCTGGGCCGCCTTCTCGACCGTCCCCCCAAGCGCCTCGGCGACGAGCTGCGCCCCCAGGCACACCCCCACGACGGGCAGCCCTCGCTCGTGCGCCCCGCGCAGGTACTCCCGCTCCTTCTCAAGCCAGGCGTGCTTGTCGTCCACATTCGCCGCACCGCCCAACGAGATCACGCCGTCGACATCATCGAAGTCGATCGGGACCGAATCGCCCTGATCGAGGCGGCGGATATCGAGTTTGAAAGCGTGGTCGCGCAGGGTCATCCCGAGGCGGCCGGGCTTATTCTTGGAATCGTGCTGAAAAACAATGATGGGCATGGCGGCCAGTGTAGCACCCGCCGTTTCAGTCGGCATCACCCGTGGCATTGCTCTCCAGAACCGCCTCGAGCGCATCGGCAAAGCTCCGCAGTTCCACAGCATCGCGCGTCACCGGCAGCGCCAATCGCCCACCCGCCTTCGCCACGATGAACAGCCACGCCCGGCCTTTATCGAGCGTCACCTCGAACCCCGCAATCCCCTCCCGGGGCCACTCCCGCTGGACGCTCCCGATCGGCGCATCGGTCCAGAACCGGATCGTCCGCTCATCAACCTCGACATGATGGCTCCGCGTGGCCAGCACGAACGCGACCAGCGACAGCCCGAACCCGATGATCACGCTCACCACCACCGCCGCGATCACCACCGCTCCGGGGACCGTGCCGCCGGAAAACAGCACGAACGCCGGACCGACGATCAGCCACGGCAGCGCAAGCGCCAGCAGCAGCACCGTCCTCGCCGGGCCCCCGAATCCCGTCCGCTCCAGAGACACGATCAGCGCATCGTCGATCCGGTCGACCCGCACGCGGTCCATCGCGTCGTTCATGAGCGTGTCCTCGCGCGATCCGAATGCAGCATCGCCACCGTCGCGTCGTGTCCGTCAAAGTAATCCTGACGGAACAGGACCCGTGGCGTCAGCCCGAGCGCAAGATCCAGCATATGGGCCGGCTCGAACCGCCTGGCCGGTGCCGGATTGATCGGGTTTCTCTCGTGATTCTTCGCCGACAGAAAATTGAACACGACCCCTTCACGGGCAGCCCGGAACGCTCGTGCGACCACTGCAAACGCCGCCTCCGGCTCGAAGGTGTTCAGCGAGCCGGAGAACACCACCAGGTCCGTCCCGTCGGATCGCGCGAGCCGCTCGAACACGCCCGTGTCCGCCGCAAAGTCCGACACCTCGAACCGCGCTTCGGCCAGACCCCGCCGTTTCGCGGCCTCGACCATATCGGGCATGGCTTCCAGCCCGATGTACCGGCCGTACGCGATCCCATTCGCCTCGCAGAACACCGCCAGATCCCCCATGCCGCAGCCCGCGTCCACGATCACCCGTCCCGTCAGATCGACCATCGACGCGATGACCGCAAACCGCCCTTCCTGCTTCTCGCGGCTGGCCCAGAGCGTCGCCTCAAAGGACGCGCCGTGCGTCCTCACCGCGTCCGCGTAGGGCGCGAGGTAGTCCGGCGCATCGTGATCAGAGGGAGTTCGGCTCATATCCCGCATCCTAGCGGTCAACCCCGACTGAAAGCACATGAGTGGTTTATCATCTGACTATGAGCGTCAGCGTCATCATCCCCGCCGCCGGAGCATCCACCCGTTTCGGGCAGCAGAACAAACTCGATCAGGATCTCGGCGGACGAACCGTCCTTCAGAGAACCATCGAACTTTTTTCCAATCACCCGCGCGTCGATCAGATCGTCGTCGCCGGCCCCAACCACGAGCCCGGCGCGTTTGACGAGTTCAAGCTCCGCTACGCCGACCGGCTTGGCCTGCTCGGCTGCACGGTCTGCGCCGGCGGCACCGAGCACCGCTGGCAGACCGTGAAAGCCGCGCTCGAGCATGTCCCTGATTCCGCAACGGTCATCGCCGTCCACGACGCCGCCCGGCCCTGCACGCCGACCGCCCTCATCGATCGCATGCTCAGCGCGGTCATCGACCACAACCATCCCGCCGTCGTCCCCGGTTCGTCGCTGACCGACACCATCAAGCAGGTTTCCGCCAAGACCGCCGCCGAGACACCCGAGGACCCCCTCGACGCCATCCTCGGCAGCGCCGGCAAGACCGACCTCTCCGCCCGCGCGGTCGAACGCACCCTCGACCGAAGCCGCTTGGTGGCCGTGCAGACACCGCAGGTGTTCAAGGCCGAAGTCCTCCGTCGCGCCTACCAGCAGAGCGATCTCTCCAGCACCGACGACGCCTCGCTCGTCGAGCGTCTGGGTGAGACGGTCCTGGTGCTCGAATCCGATCCGTCGAACCTCAAGATCACCCATCCGCGCGACCTCGAACTGGCCCGCCTCGTCCTCGGTCTGAAGCAGGCCGAAGATGCCCGTCGGGCCGCTCACCGGCGATTCTGAGCGGGTCCGATTCTGCCGCTACAATCGCCCAGCGACTCATCTCCCATCCACCGCAGGATTATCCATGGACCAGCACAAGCTCGGCTCATCCGATCTTCATGTCTCCGCCCTCGGCCTCGGCTGCATGGGCATGTCCGAGTTCTACGGCGAACCCGATGACCTCGAATCCATGGCCACCATCGACGAGGCCATCGACCGCGGCATCAACTTCTTCGACACCGCCGATGTCTACGGCCTCGGAGCCAACGAGCAGCTCCTCGCCGACGGACTCACCGCCGTCGAGCGCGAGGACATCGTCATCGCCACCAAGTTCGGACTCATCCGCACCGCCGACGGCGACTGGACCGGCGTGGACGGCTCGCCGCAGTACTGCAAGCGCCAGTGCGAGGAATCACTGCACCGGCTCAGCACGGACTACATCGACCTCTACTACCTCCATCGCGTCGATCCCGACACCCCGATCGAGGACACCGTAGGCGCGATGGCCAAGCTGAAAGATCAGGGCAAGATCAAGGCCATCGGTCTGTCCGAGGCCTCGGCCGACACCATCCGCCGCGCCCACGCCGTCCACCCCATCGCCGCCGTGCAGAGCGAGTACTCCCTCTGGACCCGCGACCTCGAACGCGATGTGATTCCCACTTGCGCTGAGCTCGGCATCGCCTTCATCCCTTACTCGCCCCTCGGACGAGGCATGCTGACCGGCACGCTGACCTCGCCCGACCAGTTCCCCGAGAACGACTACCGGCGCAAGACCCCCCGCTTCCAGGACGACAACTTCCACGCCAACTGGAAAATCGCGCAGCAGGTCATCGATCTGGCCTCCGAGAAGGGCTGCACGCCCGCGCAGCTCGCCCTCGCCTGGGTGCTCAAGCAGTTCGATCGCTTCGGCACATCCGCCGCCGACGGCTTCGCCATCGTCCCGATCCCCGGCACCAAGAAGCGGCGCCACCTGATCGACAACATCGGCGCGCTCGATGTCGATCTCACCGACGACGACCTCGCCCGCATCGAGGCCTCGTTCCCCATCGAATCCCGTGCGGCGGGAACCCGCTACCCGGAGTTCCGCATGGGTGAACTGAACCGATAAGCCCCACCGGCGCACAAAAAAGCCGGGCCTCAGCCCGGCTTTGTTCTCACGCTGAACAGCCGTCAGTCGGCCTTGTCCAGATGCACATCCATCTGCGGGAATGGGATCCCGATTCCCGCCTTGTCGAGGTGCTGCTTCACCCGGCGGGTCAGTTCATCGCGGGCCGGCCAGAAGTCGCTCGCCGCGACCCATGCCCGGACCGACCAGTCGATCGACGATCCGCCGAGCTCCTGCAGCACGATCGCCACATCCTTGTCGGGCAGCTTCTGGGGCAGACTCTCCGCCGCCTCCTTGAGCACCTCGCGCACCTTGTCGAGGTCGGCCCCGTAGTCCGTCCCGACCGCAACCGCCACCCGGCGCTCGGAGTGGTAGCTCACATTCTCGATCGTCTGACCGAACACCTCACCGTTCGGCACGATCATGCGCCGGTTGTCGGGCGTGTCGATGATCGTCGCGAAGAGTTGGATCTCCTTCACCGTGCCGGAAGTCCCGCCGACCTCCACATAGTCGCCGACCTTGAACGGCCGGAAGATCAGCAGCATCACGCCAGACGCGAAGTTGCCCAGACTGCCCTGCAGCGCAAGGCCGATCGCCAGACCGGCGGCGGCGATCAGTGCCGCGAAACTCGCCGTCGGGATGCCCACCACACCGATCGCGGTGATCACGCCGAGCGCGAGAATCGCCCAGCGAGCGAGGTTCGAGAAGAACAGCGCCAGCGTCGTGTCGATCCGTTTCGCCTTCTCGCCGCGGCTGCGGATGATCCGTGCCACCCAACCCGCGAGGATCCACGCCACCAGAAGAATCACCACGACCTTGCCGATGCTGATCGCCAGATCGATGCCGTACGCAACCAGCGCATCGCGGTTTGTCAGATCCGGTGGAGGGCTCAGCACCCCGCCGCCGTTCTCTCCGGCGGTTTCCCCAGCGGACGCCGCGGCTTCACCCGCCTGTTCCGCGCCCGCATCGGTGTCTTCGTTCTGCCAGATCATGGCCTGTCCTCCTGCTGTGACTGGGTGAATCAGAGACCGACCGACTATAACGAATATCCCCGAGGCCTGACCCCGGGGTTTCATGTAAAAACTGCTGTAATTGCCGAGGAACACTCGGCTTAGCGGGTGTCAGTCCGTCGGAATGTCGTCGCTGGTGACGATCTCGCGGAAACGCGTACGGAGCTTCTTGGTGATCTCGCCCTCGCCGCCCGAGATCTGCGTGTACGAGTACGCGCTCGGGCCTTCGCCCGACCCCGTCTTCTGGCCGACCTGCGTCACCGCGATGATCTCCGCCGCCGAACCGGTCAGGAAGATCTCATCCGCGCTGAGCACATCCTCGAGCTTGAGCTTCTTCTCGGTCAGCTTCAGCTTGCAATCCGGCACGAGCCGGTCGATCACGAACTGTCGCGTGATGCCGTCGAGCATGCCGACCGGCACCGGGCTGGTGAACACCTCGCCGCCCTTCACGATGAACAGATTGTCGCCCGTGCACTCGCCGACATACCCGTCCAGCGAGAGCATGATCGCCTCCAGCACCGTCTCGGTGATCGGCGCGTTCTCCGGCGTCGCGTCCATCGCCTCGACCTTCGCGAGGATGTTGTTCAGGTAGTTCAAGCTCTTCAGGCGCGGATCGAGGCACTCGGTCGGCGTGCGCGGACGCTGCGCCACGATCACTTTCATCCCGTGCTCGTACAGCTCCGGCGGGTACAGCGAAATCGAGTCCGCGATGCACACCACCGCCGGACGCTGGCACTGGAACGGGTTGAGCCCAAGCGTCCCCGCACCGCGGCTGAAGATCAGGCGGATATACCCGTCCTTGATCCCGTTCGCCTCGACGCAGCGCTCCATGATCTCGCGCATCTCGTCCTTGCTGTACGGGAACCCCGTGCCACGACGCCCGAGCTTGTCAGCCATGCCCCCGCCCTGACGGAACATGTGGATCGCCTCGGCGTTGCGGTAGATCCGGTCCAGGTGGGCCTGGCACTTGAAGATCACGCCGTTGTAGATCCGGATGCCCTCGAACACCCCGTCGCCGTACAGGAACCCATGGTCGAACACGCTGACCTTCGCCTCAGACTGCGGCATCATCTCCCCATCGATCCACACAAGACGCTCCTTACTGCTCTTCGATGCGGGGACGGCGGGCTGACTGACGGGCTGCTGAGACGAGACAGAGGTCATCGAATGCTCCTTCGTTCGTGGCTTCTGTGAACAGATCGTGCCCCGCAAAGGGAGCGGGCCACCAACACGCCAGTATATCCGGACCGGCCAAGTCTCAGGACCACGGGCCAGATTCACCCCCAACAGAATAGGCAAACCGTGATCCGAAGCCACTGAAGAAGAGCCGGGGTCGGGGCGAAGCGAAGGCCCCGCGAGGCGCATCTCCACCTCTGCGTGCGCCGAACGGGCCGCAAAATTCCGCGCCCACCAAACTTTTTCAAATTTTTTTCTCCCCGTACTTCCTGCGAATCCAACCACTACCTCGTCGGATGCACCACCCCTGCGCGCGCCAACCGCGGACATCCGCGCCCTAGGTATAGGGCGTGTGTGTTTTGCATGCCCTCCAGTTCACCCCCGCCGGAGCGCGCCATGCACACCACCCCGAACGACTCACTCGAACTCCACACCCTTCGCAGCCAGCTCGAAAGAGATCGCCTGCGCCTCGAACTCACCATGGTCCGGGTCCAGATCGCCGCCCTCGAAACCCTCGAGCGCTTCATGGAAGAC